>NZ_MVOJ01000004.1:0-276565 GCF_002018845.1 Pseudomonas sp. MF6394 | reverse complement strand
CATCGCCTACTACAACCAAGACCGCATAAGCCTCAGACTGAATGGCTTGAGTCCAGTACAATTTCGGACCCAGGCACTAAATCAATAGCGTCCCCTGTCCAACTTTCGGGGGGCAGTTCAACGGCGGGTCACTTTTGGAAGGACCCAAAAGTAACCAAAAGGTCCTCGCCCCACCACTCGGCACCTCGCTTAGGCTCGGTGTGCCCGCAATCCGCCAGTGATTTGGGGGGCCGCCGCCACGCGCCATCCATGGCGCGGGGCGGCTAAACCGGCATCCCTGCCGGTTTACCCCCCAAATCCCTGTCGAATTCCGGCCAGCGTGGTTTAACGGGGCGCTTGAGATCAAAAGCAGATCAAGATCAAGATCAAGATCAAGAGCGACTCGCTTCGCATCGTGGTTACTGTTGGCTGCTACAGCCCCCACATTTGACTGAGGTGCCTGCTTTATTTGAGGCCCAGCCGCTTAGCCATGCGCCCCAGGTTGGCGCGGTCCAGGCCCAGTTCGCGGGCGGCGCTGGCCCAGTTGTGCTGGTGGCGTTCCAGGCAGGCGCTGATGAGTTGGCGCTGGTAATGCTCGGTGGCCTGGCGCAGGTCGCCGCTGACCACCGGGAGGGCTTGGGTCGGTGCTTGTTCGGCCACCGCCGTACTCACGTCGGGCAAGTCCAGGTCCAGGGCGCTCAGGCTGAGAATCTTTGGGCGCTCGCGGCAGTTGCCCAGGGCTTTCAACGCGCTGCGCCCGATCAAGTGCTCCAGCTCGCGCACATTGCCGGGCCAGTTGTAGGCCAGCAGCGCCGCCTGGGCATCGCCGGTCAGGCGCAGGCTGCCCAGGCCCATGCGCGAACGGTTCTGTTCAAGGAAGAAGCCCGCCAACAGCAGCACATCCCGCCCGCGCTCGCGCAGCGCCGGCACTTGCAGCGGGTAGACGCTCAAACGGTGGTAGAAGTCGGCGCGGTAGCGGCCATTGCGCACCTCTTCGGCGAGGTCGCGGTTGGTGGCGGCAATCAGGCGCACGTCCACCTGGTGTTCCTTGTCCGAGCCCAGTCGCTGCAACTGGCCGCTTTGCAGCACGCGCAGCAACTTGGCCTGCACGGTCAACGACAACTCCCCCACTTCATCCAGGAACAAGGTGCCGCCATTGGCCAGTTCGAACTTGCCTCGGCGCTCGTTCAGCGCGCCGGTAAAGGCGCCGCGCACATGCCCGAACAGTTCGCTTTCGACCAAGGTTTCGGGCAGGGCGGCGCAGTTGAGGCTGATCAGCGGTTTGTCGGCGCGCGCAGAGGCGGCGTGGATCGCCTGGGCCACCAACTCCTTGCCGACCCCGGTTTCGCCGGTAATCAGCACGGTCAGGTCGCTGCCGCCGACCAGCTTGATTTCCTCCACCAGGCGCTTGTGCGCTTTGCTCTGGCCGATCATTTCCTTGTGCTGCTGGCCGCTGGCCTGGCGATAGATCTCGGCGCGCTGGTGCTCGTCTTCGGCCCGCAGCGCCAGGCGCTCGATGCGTTCAGCCACGTTGACGGTGGCCGCGGCAAGGCTGGCGAAGGCTTGCAGGGCGTCCAGCTCGACCCGTTCAAACCGCTCGGTATCGAGGGCGTCCAGGGTCAGCAGGCCCCAGGGCTGGTCGTCGATAAACAGCGGGCAGCCCATGCAGTCGTGCACTTCCAAGTGGCCGTGCAAGCCGGCGACCAGGCCGTCATAAGGGTCGGGCAATTCGCTGTCACTGTCGAAGCGGGTAGGGCCGGGGCTGCTCAGCAGGATCTCGAAGCGCGGATGTTCGCTGACCTTGAAGCGTCGGCCCAAGGTATCGGCGCTCAAGCCGTCCACGGCCAACGGCACCAACCACTCGCCATCCAGGCGTAACAACGCGGCGGCGTCGCAGGGCAGCAGGGCGCGCATGGCTTGCAGCAGGCGTCGGTAGCGCTCGCCTTCGGGCAAGTCCCGGGACAGGTCAGCGACCAACGGCAGCAAGGTGGTGAGTAGGGGTTGTGCAGTCATAATGACTCCTTGTAGTCCTTATGACTATAAAGTGTAGGAGGTCATACTGACTACATAATATTTAACTTGTTGAAAATAAAGGATTTATAAGTTGGCATGATTACTGACTGCTTTAAGGCAATCAGTAAGAAGACCTAGGAGTCTCCCATGCTTAGTGCCCAAGACCGTGCAATCATCAAATCTACCGTGCCCCTGCTGGAAAGCGGCGGCGAAGCGCTGATCACCCATTTTTATCGCATGATGCTGTCCGAGTACCCCGAGGTGCGCCCGCTGTTCAACCAGGCCCACCAGGCCAGCGGTGACCAGCCTCGCGCCCTGGCCAATGGCGTGCTGATGTACGCGCGGCATATCGACCAGTTGGACCAACTGGGCGACCTGGTGGCCAAGATCATCAACAAGCACGTGGCCTTGCAGATTCTGCCGGAGCATTACCCCATCGTTGGGGCGTGCCTGCTGCGGGCTATTTCTGAAGTGCTGGGCAGCGAGATTGCCACCCCCGAAGTCATGAGTGCCTGGGGCGCGGCCTACGGCCAGTTGGCAGACATTCTGATCGGCGCGGAAGCGGCCATCTACGACGAAAAAGCCCAGGCGCCCGGCGGCTGGCGGGGTGCGCGGGCGTTCCTGTTGGTCAAGCGCGTGGAGGAGAGCGACGAGATCATCTCCTTCTACTTCGCCCCGGTAGACAACGGCCCGATCCTTGCGGCCGCGCCCGGCCAGTACATCGGCCTGAAACTGGTGCTTGATGGCGAAGAAGTGCGTCGCAACTATTCCCTGTCGGCCCTCACCGACACTGGCCTGTACCGCATCAGCGTCAAGCGCGAAGCGGGTGGGCGGGTCTCCAATTACCTGCATGACCAGATGCATGTCGGCGCGACCATTGACCTGTTCCCGCCATCGGGCGAGTTCACCCTGGCCGCCAGTGATAAACCGCTGGTGCTGATCAGCGGTGGGGTAGGGATTACGCCCACATTGCCGATGCTCGAAGCCGCCCTGGCAACCGAGCGCCCGGTGCACTTCATCCATTGCGCCCGTAACGGCGGGGTGCATGCGTTCCGTGACTGGGTGGACGCCCTGGCGGCCCAGCATCCGCAGCTCAAGCGTTTCTACTGCTACGCCGAGGATGACGGCATCAGCCCGGCGGCAGACAAGGTCGGCATGCTCAACCAGGAGCAACTGGCAGCCTGGTTGCCCGAGCAGCGCGACATTGATGCTTATTTCCTGGGACCCAAGGGCTTCATGGCGGCGATCAAGCGCCATCTCAAGGCGCTGGGTGTGCCGCAGGAGCAGGCGCGCTATGAGTTCTTTGGTCCGGCGGCGGCGCTGGAATAATCCCCCCTAGCAACAACACTGTCCAAAATGTGGGAGCGGGCTTGCTCGCGAAAGCGGTGTGTCAGTCACTACATGTGTCTCTGATGCTCCGCCTTCGCGAGCAAGCCCGCTCCCACATTTGGCCCTCTATTGCTCACGATTAATCCGCCGTTAACCCCTCTCTGTTTTAACCACTGCCTGTGTGTAAACTTGTTGCCATCAGGCACAACCATAATCAGAGAAAGGGAAAGACGGGGATGATTGACGACATGCGTTTAGGCAGGGAGCGGCGCTTTCTGGTGTTGCTGGGCATCATCTGCCTGGCGCTGATTGGCGGGGCGTTGTACATGCAAGTGGTGCTGGGCGAAGCACCGTGCCCGCTGTGCATTCTGCAACGCTACGCCTTGCTGCTGATTGCGCTCTTCGCGTTCATTGGCGCCGCTATGCGTACCAAGGGCGCGCTGACGTTCTTCGAAGGGTTGGTGGTGCTCAGCGCCTTGGGTGGCGTGGCTGCGGCCGGCCATCATGTGTACACCCAGTTCTTCCCTCAGGTCAGCTGCGGCATCGATGTGTTGCAGCCGATCGTCGATGACCTGCCCCTGGCCAAAGTGTTTCCCCTGGGCTTCCAGGTCGACGGCTTCTGCAGCACCCCCTACCCGCCGGTCCTCGGCCTGTCCCTGGCCCAATGGGCGCTGGTGGCATTCGTGCTGACGGCGATCCTGGTGCCCCTGTGCATCTATCGCAACCGTCACCCCAAAGCCTGAGTCACTGCGGTTGCCAAACGCTCCGTTCCTTCTGAATGAAGGCCGGAGCGTTTTTGTTTGTAGGGATTTGTGAAAGCACCGTGACGAGGGGCAACGGAAGGTGCGCGCAGCGTGCGACATGTTGTCACACGGACGCTGTCGCAGGACGTTTCTGACCCGCCAAATCGGCCCTTAAATTTGCACCCGGCGCACAAATTGTGCTGTCAGTTCGTGGTTCGTGCGGTGGCCCGATTTGTGTGCGGCCCCAACCCCTGCAGCCTCTATGAATGCCTTGTTTTATGGGGACTTGGACGGCATCCGCATGCCCTTACAAGCCGTAAGGGAAGTGGCACTGTGCCCAATAACACGGCAATTTTTGTGGTTTTTGTTGAGAATCGAACACGATAAGATCGCGAATCTTTGCAACTTTGGTGAAGGATTGTTGCTGGAATCGATAAAAATTATTTCTTTATAAGACATGGTTTATACATCGCTAGCTAACTACAATCGCCCGCACTGAATGTCCGGTGCTGTTCAATATTTGAGCATTGGAGCGGTCGAGGAGCAGATGGAAGGCTCAATGCGACCCCAGGTTCCGGCAGCCTTTCAACTATCCGCACCAAATGGAATTGGTCTGTAACAAGGCCTTTAGCCACGAAATCGAATAAGAACTCACTGCAGGTCCGTGAAACGTACAGTCATGACGTGTCGGGCAGGCTCTTATTCAATCGAAAAGAAATGCCAACCCTTGGCAGGGTGAAGTGTTGGCGATCAAAACCCAACTGCATTGCGCAAGCTGCTTTAGAGGTCGTGAGATGAGTAAAAACAGGTACCCCCGATTACTAGGCTTTTTGCCGCTGCTTGGCATGATGTTAATGCTGGGAGGCTGCAAGTGGACCTTGCTCGACCCAAAAGGACAGGTCGGTCTGGATGAACGAAACCTGATCATCACCGCTACCCTGCTGATGCTGCTGGTTGTGGTGCCTGTGATCGTGATGACCTTCGCCTTCGCCTGGAAATACCGCGCGTCCAACACCAGCGCTACCTACGCGCCGAAGTGGTCGCACTCCACCAAGATCGAGATCGCGGTGTGGCTGGTTCCGATCCTCATCATCATCGCCCTGGGTTACATCACCTATAAGTCGACCCACGCGCTGGACCCGTACCGTCCGCTGGAATCCGACGTCAAGCCTGTGAACATCCAAGTGGTCGCGCTGGATTGGAAGTGGCTGTTCATCTACCCGGACCTGGGTATCGCCACTGTCAACGAGATCCGCTTCCCGGAGCACACCCCGCTTAACTTCCGGATCACCTCCGACGCCGTGATGAACTCGTTCTTCATCCCTGCACTGGGCGGCCAGATCTACGCGATGGCAGGCATGCAGACCCGCCTGCACCTGATCGCCAACCAGAAAGCTGAAATGGAAGGCATCTCCGCCAACTACAGCGGCGCTGGCTTCACCGGCATGAAATTCAAAGCGATCTCGACAAGCCAGGAAGATTTCGACGCCTGGGTAGCTGCAGTCAAGGCCGCACCTAAACAGCTTGATCAAGCTGAATACGACGCTCTGACCAAACCGAGCCAGAACAACCCTGTCGCCTTGTACTCCGCGTATGAGCCGGACCTGTTTCAGAAAATCGTCGACAAGTACGAAGGTATGAAGCCAGGCAAGCCGGTCAAGCACGAGAAGAAAGAAGTGGCCGTGGTTGAAGGTTCTGATACGGGCGCGCATTCAACTGCTGGGGCAGAGGAGTAAACGATGTTTGGTAAATTAAGTTGGGACGCGGTCCCATTCCACGAGCCGATCGTAATGGTGACTATCGCCATGATCGCGCTGGGTGGTTTGGCGCTGGTTGCGGGTATCACCTATTTCAAGAAGTGGTCCTACCTGTGGACCGAGTGGTTGACCTCGGTCGACCACAAGAAAATCGGCGTCATGTACGTCATCGTTGCCATGGTCATGCTGCTGCGTGGTTTTGCCGACGCCATCATGATGCGTACTCAGTTGGCCATGGCCACCGAGGGTTCGCCTGGCTACCTGCCACCTGAACACTATGACCAGATCTTCACCGCCCACGGTGTGATCATGATCATCTTCATGGCGATGCCTTTCTTCACCGGCTTGATGAACCTTGCCTTGCCGCTGCAGATCGGTGCGCGTGACGTTGCCTACCCGTTCCTGAACTCCCTGAGCTTCTGGCTGCTGGTATCCGGCGTGGTGCTGATCAACGTTTCCCTGGGCGTCGGCGAATTCGCCAAGACCGGTTGGGTTGCGTATCCGCCATTGTCGGGGCTGCAGTACAGTCCGGGCGTGGGTGTGGACTACTACATCTGGGCGCTACAGTTATCAGGGCTCGGGACGACATTGACGGGGGTCAACTTCCTGGCCACCGTCCTGAAAATGCGCGCCCCTGGCATGAAACTGATGGACATGCCGATCTTCACCTGGACCTGCACCTGGGCAAACGTGCTGATCGTGGCTTCGTTCCCGATCCTGGCCGCTACCATGGCGCTGCTGTCGCTTGACCGTTACCTGGATTTCCACATTTTCACCAATGAACTTGGTGGCAATCCAATGATGTACGTGAACCTGTTCTGGGCATGGGGTCACCCTGAGGTGTACATCCTGATCCTGCCAGCGTTCGGTATCTTCTCCGAAGTGATCTCGACCTTTACCGGCAAGCGCCTGTTCGGTCACCACTCGATGGTCTACGCATCGGGCGCGATCTCCGTACTGGGCTTCATGGTGTGGCTGCACCACTTCTTCACCATGGGTTCGGGGGCCAGCGTCAACGCCTTCTTCGGCCTGGCGACGATGCTGATTTCCATCCCGACGGGGGTGAAGCTATTCAACTGGCTGTTCACCATCTACCACGGTCGTCTGCGCACGACCAGCCAGGTCCTGTGGACCCTGGGCTTCATGGTGACCTTCGCCATCGGCGGCATGACCGGCGTACTGCTGGCCATCCCAGGTGCTGACTTCGTGCTGCACAACAGCCTGTTCGTGATCGCCCACTTCCACAACGTGATCATCGGTGGTGCGGTATTCGGCTACATCGCTGGTTTCAGCTTCTACTTCCCGAAAGCGTTCGGCTTCAAGCTGCACGAAGGCTGGGGCAAAGCTGCATTCTGGTTCTGGATCTCTGGCTTCTTCGTCGCGTTCATGCCGCTCTATGCACTGGGCTTCATGGGCATGACCCGTCGTCTGAACGCCACTACCAACCCTGAGTGGGTACCGTACCTGTACGTTGCCATGTTCGGTGCGGTGATGATCGCTGTGGGTATCGCCTGCCAGCTGATCCAGCTGTACGTCAGCGTGCGTGATCGCAAGCAGAACATGTGCGAATCCGGCGACCCATGGAACGGCCACACCCTGGAATGGTCGACCTCGTCGCCACCACCGTTCTACAACTTCGCCGTGATCCCTACTGCGAACACCATTGATGCGTTCACCGAAGCCAAGGAAGACGGTACTGCGTACCAGAAGCCCAAGCATTACGAACCGATCCACATGCCAAACAACACCGCCACTGGCGTGGTGATGGGCGCGCTGTTGACCGTGTTCGGTTTCGCGATGATCTGGCACATCTGGTGGCTGGCAATCGCGAGCCTGGTGGGCACTATCGGTTACTTCATCATTCACGCTGCCCGTGATGATCAAGGCTACATGGTGCCGGTCGAAACGATCGAACGCATCGAAGCCGAGCAGCACGCTCGCCTGGTAGCCGAGAAGAAGATCCCGGCCAACCGTGTAGAAACCTCGTTGGAACAGGCTTAAACCATGTCGAACTTAGTGACCAATGCTGGACACGCCCATGTCGATGACCATGGGCACGATGACCACCACCACGACTCGGGGCCGATAACCGTCTACGGTTTCTGGCTCTACCTGATGACCGACTGCATCTTGTTTGCGTCGATCTTCGCGGTGTACGCGGTACTGGTAAACAACGTAGCGGGTGGCCCGTCGGGCCACGACATCTTCGAACTGCCTTACGTGCTCGGCGAAACCGCCTTGCTGTTGTTCAGTTCGATCACCTACGGCTTCGCCATGTTGGCCTTCTACAAGGGCAACAAGAAAGGCGTACTGAGCTGGCTGGGCCTGACCTTCCTGTTCGGCCTGGGCTTCATCGGCATGGAGATCAACGAGTTCCACCTGCTGATCTCCGAAGGCTACGGCCCGCACCGTTCCGGTTTCCTATCGGCGTTCTTCACGCTGGTCGGCACCCACGGTCTGCACGTATCCGCTGGCCTGCTGTGGATGGCGGTGATGATGTATCAGGTCAATAAGCACGGCCTGACCAACACCAACAAGACCCGCCTGAGCTGCCTGAGCCTGTTCTGGCACTTCCTGGACGTGGTCTGGATCTGCGTATTCACCGTCGTTTACTTGATGGGGACTCTGTAATGGCTAATGCACACTCCCATGACAGCCACGATTCGAGCCACGGCAGCGTAAAGTCTTACGCCATCGGCTTCATCCTGTCGGTCATCCTGACTCTGATCCCGTTCGGCCTGGTGATGTACCCAACCTTGCCGAAGTCGATCACCTTGATGATTGTCCTGGCGTTCGCGGTGATTCAGGTGCTGGTTCACCTGGTGTACTTCCTGCACCTGGACCGCTCCAAAGAGCAGCGCGAGAACGTGATCGCGTTTGTGTTCGCAGGCCTGGTGATCGTTCTGCTGGTTGGTCTGTCGCTGTGGATCATGTTCAGCATCCACACCTACATGATGGCGAAGTGAGGTAAGACCCGATGTCGCTTAAGCACTTTATCCAAATCACCAAACCGGGGATCATTTTCGGTAACGTGCTTTCTGTGGCGGGCGGTTTCTTCCTGGCCTCCAAGGGACATGTCGATCTGGCCATCTTCCTGGCGGCAATGATCGGTACGTCCCTGGTGGTTGCTTCCGGTTGCGTATTCAACAACTGCATCGACCGTGACATCGACATCAAGATGGAGCGCACCAAGAATCGCGTGCTGGTCCAGGGCCTTATCTCCCTGAAGCTGGCACTGATCTACGCGACCGTCCTGGGTGTTGCCGGTGTGGCCCTGTTGTACAAGGTGGCCAACCCGTTGGCGGCGCTGTTTGCCGTGATCGGTTTTGTCATCTACGTCGGCCTCTACAGCCTGTACCTCAAGCGCAAGTCGGTTCACGGCACGCTGGTGGGCAGTCTGTCGGGGGCGATGCCGCCGGTGATTGGTTATGTGGCTGTGACCAATAGCTTCGACATGGCCGCGCTGACGCTGCTGGTGATGTTCAGCCTGTGGCAGATGCCGCATTCCTACGCCATTGCGATTTTCCGCTTCAATGACTACCTGGCTGCGTCGATTCCGGTATTGCCGGTCAAGCGTGGCATCCAGGTGGCCAAGAAACACATCCTGCTCTACATCCTGGCCTTCCTCGTGGCGACCTTGATGTTGACCTTCAGTGGCTACGCCGGAATGAGCTACCTCGCTGTTGCCGCCGCCATGGGCATGTACTGGTTGTACATGGCCTGGACCGGCTACAAGGCGGTGGACGACACCGTCTGGGCGCGCAAGCTGTTCGTGTTCTCGATCTTCACCATCACCGCGCTCAGCGTGATGATGTCCCTGGATTTCCAAGTGCCGAAAGAGCTGTTGCTGACCTACGCTCACTGAGTGGTCTTGCAGTAAAAAAGCCCCGCCTTCGAAAGTCGTGCGGGGTTTTTTATTGAGCGCTGCGCCAAACCGGATACGCTGCGTTATCGTTGACGTTTTTCGCGAGCGAGCTCGCTCCTACACCCTAATTCTTCGAATGCAGGAAGCAATGCAATGAGTAAAAAAGCCGTAATGGTCTTCAGTGGCGGGCAGGATTCGACCACCTGCCTGATCCAGGCCCTGCCGCTGTATGACGAAGTGCACTGCATTACCTTTGATTACGGCCAGCGCCATGTGGCAGAAATCGAAGTGGCCCAGAAGTTGGCCAAGCAGTTGGGTGCCACTGTGCACAAAGTGATGGATGTGTCCCTGCTCAATGAGCTGGCGATCAGCAGCCTTACCCGTGACAACATTCCGGTGCCGACCGTGAACAGCTCGGGCGAAAGCCTGCCGAGCACCTTTGTGCCGGGGCGCAACATCCTGTTCCTGACCCTGGCTGCGATCTACGCCTACCAAGTCAAGGCCGAGACCGTCATCACCGGCGTGTGCGAAACCGACTTCTCGGGCTACCCGGATTGCCGGGATGAGTTTGTCAAAGCGCTCAACCAGGCCCTCAAGCTGGGCATGGAATATGACGTGCGCCTGGACACGCCGTTGATGTGGCTGAACAAGGCCGAGACCTGGGCCCTGGCCGATTACCACGGGCAACTGGAGCTGGTGCGCGAGCAAACACTGACTTGCTACAACGGCATCATCGGTACCGGCTGCGGCGAGTGTGATGCGTGCAACCTGCGCGCTCGGGGCTTGAATGACTACCTGCAGAACAAGACACCTGTCATGCAGAGCCTCAAGCACAAGTTGCAACTCAAATAACCCTTGTAGGAGCGAGCTTGCTCGCGAAAAACCTGAGAGCGCCGCGTTCCACCAGATGCGCTGCGTGATCGTTGACGTTCTTCGCGAGCAAGCTCGCTCCTACAGGATTATTGATAGCGTTTGAACAATGAGCGTGCGCCATAGGCGGGCAGGATATTGAAGAACGCAAAGCCGACTTTGATCGCGATCTGCACATAAATCATGCTGAGGATATCGCTGGTCTGCATCGCCCCGTAGAAGGCAATGAAGCAGAACAGGAAGCTGTCGATAATCACCGCGAAGAACGTACTGAGGAATATCCGCAGGTACAGGTACCTGGAGTTGGTCAGCTCCTTGATCTTGCACAGCAGGTAGGAGTTTATGTTCTCCGACACCAGGAACGACACCGAAGAGGCCACCAGCACCGACGACACTTGCAGGATCACGTCGGTATAAGGCCCATCCAGCTTCCAGCCCGGCAGCCCCGGCAGGAACGTGGAGCCATACAGCAGGATGATGATCATCGCGTTGCTGGCAAACGCAAACAGAATGGCCCGCCTGGCCAGGCGCAAACCAAAATTCTCGTTGAGCAAGTCCACGATCAAAAAGGTCAGCGGGTACAGGAACGTGCCCGGCGTGACGATGATGCCCAAGGACTCCAGATAAATCGGCTTGGTCGCGGCAATGCTGGTGAAGATATAGAAGGTGAACAGCAGCAAGTTCAGGATGATGTAGATCATCCAGGAGTTTTCATTGCGGTCGTTTATCTCGTAAGCGGTCAGTGCTCCGCCTTGGGAATAGAACTTCTTGTACAGGTTCTTGATTTCCATCTTGTTGAAGTTGTCCATCATTTCGCTGCTGAGCACTTCACTCAGCTTGATCTTGAGGACCTTGCCCGTGGCGATCACCATGATCACCGCCAGGCGCTTGTCATTTTCAAAACCCAGCAACTTGTATTTGCTGTTTTCAACGGCGCCCTCAGATGGTGTCATTGAAGCGCTCCTCAAGGATGTCGCCGATGACACACAACCGGTCTGAGTTCCCGCAGGGTTCGAGGGTGATGAACAGCTTCTTGGTGGCGCGGTCGTATACCAGCTTTTCTTTATCGTCGCTCGACGAGCCTTTCTGCACGATCAGCAAGTCCCCCGGTTCGTTGAGGCCGGGAATTCCGTGCTCCAGGCGCACGCCGATCAGGTTGCAGGCGCTGCCAAAGTAGTAGGTCAGTGGATGAAGCGTGGCCAGTTCACCGATGCGCTTGCCCAGGTTCTGCATGAGCAGGCTTTCCTTGAGCACAGGCACTGCCGCGGGGTTCTTGTTACCCAGCGGGGAAACGTTGCTCTCGATGACTTCCTTGGCCTCAAAACTGATGGTCTCGATTTCTTCGTAGGACACGCCAAAGAAGTCCGAGATCTTGCGAATCGTCGACTGCTGTACGTTAACGACCTTGCCTTCCAGGATGTTGTAGATAGTCGTCCTAGTCAGGCCGGCGGCACTGCTTAACGAAAGCTGGGTTTCGCCACGACTCTTGATCAAGTACTTGATGTTGCTCTTCAAGTGCTCGGTTTTTTCCCGTCTGTGTATCAAGTGCTCACCACTTCCATTTAGTCATCAGTCCATGCCGGCACAACCCGATGTTGCGGGTTTGGCGGCAGTGAAAGTGTTGCATGCGCCCGCTATAACAATAAAGTACTGAGTGCAGGGATACGCCTTGGTGGTAAATCCGGCAACGGCTTTCTCGTCATACTCTTCTGAACGGCCTGCGCGAATCCCTCGCGCCTCTACAAGGAGTAGTCACCATGGTGCGTGTCAGTCGTCGATCCCTTCTCGCCCTGGGCGCGGCCCTGCCTGTGATGGGGCAGCTCAATTGGGCCGTCGCCAGCCCGGCGCCGACGAAATCTGACAAGGTGCTGCTCAATTACAATGAAAGCCCCTACGGTCCTTCAGACGCGGCTCGCCAGGCGATGCAGCGCGCGATAGCGGCGTCCGGACGTTACCCTTACGGCGATATGTACGCATTGGCCGCGCTGTTCGCCCAACAACAGGGCATAGCCGAAGAAAACGTCGGGGTATTTGCCGGCTCGATGGCCGCCCTGCGTTACGCGGTGCTGGCGTTCACCAGCCAGACCCGCGGCCTGGTGATGGCCACGCCGTCCTACGAAGTACCGCGCCAGGCGGCCGAGTCGATCAAGGCGCCGGTGCAAGAAGTGAGCCTCGACGCCCAGCATGCCCACGATGTGCCTGCCATGCTCGCGGCGGACCCACAGGCCGGCATGCTGTACCTGTGCAACCCCAACAACCCGACCGGTACGCTCACCTCGACCGAGGCCATCCGCCAAGCCCTGGCGCACAAACCCAAGGGCAGCGTGCTGGTAGTGGACGAGGCTTATATCGACTTCTGTGATGCCCCCAGTTGCGTGAGTTGGATCAACGACCACGACGACCTGCTGGTGCTGCGCACGTTCTCCAAGATCTACGGCATGGCCGGTGCGCGCCTGGGCCTGGCGATCGGCCACCCGGCGCTGCTGGAGCGGTTGGCGGTGTTCGGCGGCGACAACGTCCCGGCCGGCGCCAGCTTGCTGGCCGCCCGTGCCAGCCTGGAAGATGCGCAACTGGTGGGCCAACGCAAAGCGCGCAATGCCAGGTTGCGCGATGAGACGATCGCTTGGCTCAAGGGCCGAGGCTTTACCTGCACCGTTTCCCACAGCAATTGCTTCATGATCGACGTGAAGCACCCGGCAGAGCAGGTGATTGAGCAGTTGGCGGCACAGGGTGTGCTGGTTGGGCGGGTGTGGAAGGACTGGCCGCATTGGGTGCGGGTGACGGTGGGCAACCCGCAGGAGATGCAGCGCTTTCGCGAGGCGTTCGCGGCGCAGGTCTAGGCCCAGTGTTTGTCATCCGCTGCCTGGACAGGTAAGCCAGGCATGCTTCATGCTCGACCGGGTCGAATGCTCAAGGAAGATACCCGTGGGACCTAATGGCCAACCCGATAAGAAATCGCCCATGCTGCCCGAGGAGATGCGCCGCTTGCTCGATGCCGAGCTGAGCCGCCGTGGCCTGGGGCACTTTGAGGTCTATCAGTGTGGGCCGCCGATGGACCAAGCGCAGATTGTGTCCAATTACCCTGAGGCCATGGAGCCTTCCGACACGGCCGACGATTTCTACCGGCGTGGCGAGCTGGTTTCATTGACCCGCACCCGGATCAAACCGTTTTTCTGGAGTGATGAACACCTGCTGGCCGTGGCCGATGAGGCGGTGCCGGTGCCGGGCCCCTACAAACCCGTTGGCGAGGGCGCCAGTTTTATCGTGCATGGCAATCGCGGCTTCTATTCGGTGCTCAATCTGTGCAGTTTCGGCGACGACCAGCAATTTCGCGAGACCGTGCTGGCCCATCAAAGTGAACTGCAGATGCTGTTGGTCTCGATGTACGACGAGGCCCTGGAAGATCACGCCGCGCCGGTCGCTCAACAGACGGTGCTGACCCCACGGGAAACCGAAGTATTGTCCTGGGTCAGCCTGGGCAAGACCTACAACGAAGTGGCGCTCCTGACCTCGATGACCTCCCATACGGTCAAGTTTCACATGAAGAATATCTTCGGCAAATTGCAGGTCACCAACGGCAAGTCAGCAATCGGCAAGGCCCTGCAATTGGGCTATATCCGCCACCCGGCCTGAGGTCGCAATCAGCACCTACCTGTCCAAATGGGTAGCTTGTTCGCCGCACAGTGCTGCATTAGGTTGCCCAGCTATGGAGTTTGGCGTCGGACACACCGGCGCCGCCATTGCCAAAGGACATTCGGATGAGCCGCTCTGTAGCTTTGCTCCACACCTGTGCCAGCGTGTTGCGCTGATGGGCACTTTTCACGCCTTGCGCGGCCTTAATGCGCGGTTGCAAGCACTGTTCATGATCACGCTGGTGTTCCGCATGGGCACTCTGGCGTTTCCTTTCTACGCGGCGTACCTGATTCATCAACACGCGATATCGGCGGGCACGGCTGGCCTGTTGGTCGGGGTATATGGCGCGGGCGCCCTGTGTACCGACCTGGTCATCGGCGCTGTGATCAAGCGGTTTTCGGCCAACCGGGTCATCCTCGGTTCGTTGGTGTTCAACGCGGCGTTGCTGCTGGTCATTCCCTCGGTGGAAAACCTGCTCGCGCTGTTCCTGTTGTCGTTTCTCTGGGGCGCTTGTTACGAAGCCTTCACACCGGCCGCGTTCTCCGAGACGGTGGCTCACAGCAACCTTGAGTCACGCAAAGTGGCGTTTTCGTGCAACCGGCTGGCGATCAACATCGGCATGGCCATCGGGCCGTTGCTGGGCAGCTTGATCTTTCTGCGCAATGCCGATGCGGTGTTCTACATCAATGCCGTGTTGTCCTTGCTGGCCTTCGCCGCCTGCCTGCGGTTCGGACGGCCCCGGCCAGCCACCCAAGACGCGCCCGTCGCCGGCAAGGGCGAGGGCTTGCCCGAGGTGGCGGCTCATGAGCGTTCGCGACTGCTGGTGATCCTGTTGGCGGCGCTGCCGGTGCACGTGGCATACGCACTGCCGCCGACTTTTCTGTCGGCGTACATCATCAACTACACCCAATTGCCGGCCTATTACGTGGGCATCATTTTCTTTATCAATGCTTTGCTGGTGATTGTGTTTGAAGTGCCGATCAACCTGCGCATGGCGCACTTGTCGAGCAGCCGCTCGCTGATCATCGGCTTCTTGCTGGCAGGCAGCGGTTTCTTCTTGATGGGCTTTGGTCAGGTCGGCGCGCTGTTGATGCTGGCTACGGTGTTGTGGAGCCTTGGCGAGATGATTGTGTTCCCCGCGATCACCCACTATGTCAGCAGCATTTCCAGCCGCGACAGCGTGGGCCGCAACCTTGGATATTACTCGGCAGGCGTCAACATCGGCGTGATGATCGCGCCCTCGTTGGCGTTCATGTTATTGGCCCGGCCAACCTTGCCATCACCGTGGCTGCTGACAGGCTGCGTGTTGGTGCTGTTCGCAATCGCCGTGGGGATGATGAAAAGCTCGGGGGTGTTGTGGAACAAATCGGCGTAGACGGCAACCGGCGCTGCGCCTTGCACGCGCGCCGGGTTGCGTCAGCTATTTACTGGGCGGCGATGGCGTAGCCGTCAAACGCGCTTTGCTGTTGCAGCGCGGTCACGATGCTCTTGCGCGTGACCGGGTGCTCGGCGCCGCTGTTGTCGATGAAGGTTTCGCTCGCAAGCTCCGCCTCGCTGCCTTCGCCCACAAAGGTGAAGCCCAGGAACTCCAGCGCTTCGCGGGCCACGTTGAGCTTGGAGCGCGGCGTGCGCAGCGGCAGGGTGACGCTGATGCCATCCTTGCTGATCACAAACACTTCGGTGTCTTTCTTGGCGCGTGCAGCCTTGCCCTTGCCGGCGCTCGGGTTGCTGATGGCCTGGTGCGACTGGTTAAGCACCTTGAGGGCCAGGCCGTAGACCAGTTCCTGAAACTCTGGGTCGTCCTTGAAGCTGGACAGGATGCGGCTGATCGAGAACTGGCTGCTCAGGTGTTCCAGCGCGGCGTTGTCTGCGGCTTCGGCGTCTTTCAATTGCTTGAGCTGGCCCATCAGCTCATAGGCTTTGTCATCGTCAAAGGCATCATGGGCCTGGCGGATGGCAACGCGCAGCTCGCGGATCTGGTCGCTTTCCTTGGAGGTGTGAAACGCGTCCAGCACCATCTCGCTGATGATCTTGGCGGCTGGCACATGCTGTGAAAGATTGATGGCGTTTTCGTATTCGGCTTTGGCGTGCAGGGCGACTACGGATTCTTCGGCGGATTTTTCGGTGTAGGAATCAGACATTAAAATTTCACTGCGTAGTATGCGGAGAGACAAAAAAACGTCGGGCATTTTCAGCGGGTGAGGGGATCAGGTCAAGGCAGGCCGCTATTCGTCCAACTGTGTGAGACACGCCTGGAGAATATCCAGGCCTTCCTCCAACACCTCAGGCTCAATGGTCAGCGGGGCCAGCAAGCGTACGATGTGCCGCGACTTGCCGCTGGGCATCAGCAGCAAGCCCGCCTTGCGCGCCAGCTCCAGCAGTTGCGCCAGTTGCTTGGGGGCGGGTGTGCCGTCGGCATGGGCCAGTTCAATGCCCCGCATGGCGCCGACACCGGTAAGGCGGCCCAGGTAGGGCGACAGTTGCTGTGCGCGCCAGGCTTCATAGCGGCCCACAATCGCGGCCTCCTGCGCGACGCCCCACGCGTTCAGATGTTCATCGCTCATCACCTCAAGGGTCGCCAGCGCCGCCGCACAGGCGATGGGATTACCCGAGTACGTACCGCCCAGGCCGCCTTTGGGCAGGTTGTCCATCAGCGCCTTGCGCCCGACCACCGCCCCCAGTGGCATGCCGCCAGCGATGCTTTTGCCGAGCAGCAGCAGGTCCGGCTCGATGCCCAGGCGCGAGAAGGCGAAACGCTGGCCGGTGCGCCCGAAACCCGACTGGATTTCATCAATGATCAGCAGGATGTTGTGCTGGTCGCAGAAGCGCCGCAGAGCCTGTGCGAAATCAGTGTCCAGGGTGAGAAAACCGCCTTCGCCCTGCACCGGCTCGATGATGAAGCAGACCACATCGTTTACGTCGATTTCCACGCTGAACAGACGGTCCATGGCCTTCAGCGCTTCGGCGCAGGTCACACCATTATCGGTGCTGGGGTAGGGCAGGTGATACACAGGGCCGGGCAGTACACCAACCTTCTGCTTGTAGGGCGCGACCTTGCCATTGAGGTTGAGGGTTGCCAGGGTGCGCCCGTGGAAGGCGCCGTCAAAGGCGATCACCGCCGTGCGCCCGGTGGCACCACGGGCGATCTTCAGGGCGTTTTCGGCCGCCTCGGCGCCGCTGTTGGTGAGCATGCCGCTGACCGGGTATTCCACCGGGATAAAAGCGCTGAGACGTTGCATCAGCTCGATGTAGGGCGTATGCGGTGCGGCGTTGAACGCGTAATGAGTAAGCCGGGTGGCTTGCTCGCAAATCGCCGCCACCACGGCCGGGTGGCAATGGCCCAGATTGAGTACACCGATACCGCCGACAAAGTCGATGTAACGCTTGCCCGCCGTGTCCCAGACTTCGGCGTTTTTACCGTGGCTCAGGCTGATGGGATGAACGATGGAAATCGACTGACTGATGGTGGCGTGGCTCATGACGGGAAGACTCTGCGGTGGCGTGCGGGAGCTTATCTAAGCTGCGCGCCGGGCCTTGCCGCAAACGAAATAAAGTTGCCGGGTCATTCCACCTTGGAAGGAGCTGCGGCTATTCCGACACCCCATCCTTGCCCGCCGCCTTGGACCGATACAAGGCTTGATCGGCCCGCGCCATCAGCGCAGCCGGAGATTCCCCCATGCGCCGCTCTACTACGCCCAGGCTCAGGGTAACGTTCAACGCGCCCAAGGGGGTCGCCGTCTTGATTTTATGGCGAATACTTTCGGCCAACTCTTTGGCCGTGTCCAGGCTGCTTTTGGGCAGCACCACCATAAATTCATCGCCGCCCCAGCGCGCCAGCAAGTCGCTTTTACGTACACAGGCTTCCAGCTGTTCCACTACCCGTATCAGGGTCTGGTCGCCGACGCCGTGGCCGTATTGGTCATTGATCGGTTTGAAGTCATCGACATCCATGGCCACCAGTGCCAAGGGTAGGCGGAAGCGCTCGGCACGGTCGCATTCTTCCAGCAGCACTTTTTCCAGGCGGTACCGGTTGGCGATGCGCGTCAGGGCGTCGCGCTCGGCCAAAGAGCGGTTTTCGTCCAGTTGCAATTGCAGTTGCTGGTTGACGCGTGACAACTCAAGGGTGCGCTCCGCGACTAGTGCTTCCAGGGACTGGTTGCGCTTTTGCAGCTGTTCGATAGAGCATTTGCGCGTATGAATATCGCGGTGTGCGCCCACCATGCGCGCCACGGAACCGTCGGGGTTGCGGGCAATGACGTAGCCACGGTCCTCGATCCACAGGTACGTACCGTCTTCTTTGCGACAACGGTATTCGGCCCGGTAATGAGGGGCGCGTTGGCAGATGTAGTCATCGAACCCGGCCATCACGCGGGGGTAATCCTCGGGGTGGATCACGTTCTCCCAGGTGAACACGCTGTTTTCCAGGGAGTGGTGGGAGTAGCCAAGCATTTCGTACCAGCCGGGGTTGCGGTAGACGAAGCCGGTGTTGGCGTTCCAGTCCCAGATGCCATCACTGACCAGTTCCATGATGGCGTGCAACAGGTCGACGTTAAGGTCGGACACCTCATTGCGTAGCGGTTCTTTGCCGGATGTATCGTCCATCTGCGCGCTTCCTGCGGGGGCTGGCGCCCAAGGCCAGTCATGGTTGAAGCCGATACTCCGTGGCTGGCGCTACTGTACATCGGTGCTTGCGCGCTTTGAATAGGGCAGGTGTGCTGCTTATGACGAGTGGCGAAACGCTATTTTTCTGGCGCCATCATCTTTGTCCGAGGCCTTCCATCCGCGTTGTGCTGGTAAATGGCCTGCGGTTGGCCCTGCTCATTGAAAAATACCTGGCCAATGCCTGCCGAGTTCCACAATCGCTCACCCGCTTCGGCGTGCTCGGGAATATAGGGCACCACCTGCATGGTGCGCCGGCGAGTAAACCAGTTGAGCGGCGAACGCGGGGAGTAGAGCCAGCGGTTGAGGCGGTCGAACCATTCCAGCAGGCGCGGCGGGAACTCATTCTTGATGCCGCTGCTGGTGATTTGCCAGATATTGGGGCCGCCGTTGCGGTGGCGGATCAGCACTTGGTAGACAAACGAGTAATGCACGTCACCGGAAAGGATCACGTAGTTACCCGGCGTGCGTGAGTGGCGCAAGATATTCAAAATCACCTGAGCGGCGCCGCGGTGAGCCATCCAGTTTTCGGCGTCCACCAGCAGGGGAAAGCCGCACCAGCTGAAGACCTTTTGCACCGTCTCGATCAGCTTGACGCCAAAGACCGGCGCGGGCGAGACAATGATGGCTGACGGGTGGTCCAGCAGGGCTTGTTGCAGTTCACTCAAGGCTTCCCAGTCCAGCAGGCCAGAGGGTTGCTTGAGGGTGAACTCGCTGCGCCAGCGGCGGGTGCGGGTGTCGAGTACCACCAGTGCCGGGCTGGTGGGCAATACGTAGTGCCACTGCTGGAATTTCAGCAGGGCCTCCAGCAACGCGTCTTGCGCCGCTGTGTCGAGATGATTGCCTTGTGCCTGGCCGGTGAGTGCCTGGGTCTGGCTCAGGAGTTCGCCAAATACCTGGGGCTGGTTGCCCCAGCCTTGGCATAGCAGATAAGCCAGCAAGGCATTGCCGATGATGCGTTTGGAAAAGGGATGGCCGTAGGCGGTTTCTTCCCACTGCGCGCTGAGGTTCCAGTCGTCGGTGATGTCGTGATCGTCAAACATCATCAGCGTCGACAGGTGCGCGAACACCCGCGCCACTCCAGGCAGGCCTTCGCGGAACTGATTGATATGAACCTGTTCGCGGGCGTAGCGTTGCTGCTCTTGCGCGCTCAGCGGCGGCGGTTCTGGCGTGATCAGTGTCCAGGGTGCTGGCGACCAGGCCAGCAGGTACATCGCGATCACTTCGGCAAAGGTCACCAGGTGATTGTCGGCGGTGCTGCTGGTGAAGATCGGCTTCTTCACGCCGCCGAAAAAGCGTTCGCGCAAGGTCTCGTTACTGTCCAGCGCAGGGAGCAGGTCGGCCCGGTGGTAATAGCTGGCGTGATGCCCATAAAGGCTGGCGCTGTCGCTCACCAGCGCGCCCTCCAGGTACTCATCGAACAGGCCCAGGCGCGCAATCAGCCCATGAATGGCGCGCAGCATGGGCCCCGCGACATCGTCGGCGTAGATCTGGTCGCCATTCATCATCAATAAGGCTGGGCGGTCGAGCGGTGTGCGAGCATCCGCCAACAGGCGGTCGACACACAACAAGCCTTCGTCGGCGCGGTGGTGGGGTTTACGGCACGAGCCATGCACCAAGTGGTGGATGCGGCTATGCAGCACGAAGCTGGGCGTAGTGGCGTCGCCATACAGCAAGTGTGGTGCCCATTGTGCAATGCCGAGGCCGTCAATCAACAGGTCGTAACCGATGATTTCATCCTGTGGCAGGGCGTGGCTCAGGGCTATGTCGATCAGGTGGATAAAGGCATGGCGCCCTACGGGCACGACTTGGCAGTGCGTTGCATCGAGTGGGATATCCAGCGCCTCGCCCGAGGGTAATTGCAGCATCAAGGACAGTGGCAGGGCACGACTGCCCACCAACCAGATAACCAGGCGTTGCGGCTCCAGGCGTCTTAGCAAGGGGCCAGTGATCACGGCAGGCAGGATTTCGGGTTGACCCATGAAGAATGCAGCTCATACCAAGTGGAACTGGAGAGGATAACGCAGAGGATGTCAGTGTTTTGTTAACAGGGTGCAGCGCTGTGCGCTGCACTTGTCGCCGGTGGCTCGCAACGGTTTAAATCAGCTTGCCGCCTCCAATGGAGTCCAGACCCGAATTTTTGGATTTTGGTTGGGTGTGTTGCTCCTGTTGGTTGCTGTCAACCGGCGAAGAGGTGGGTGCGGGATTGGCTGGAGGCTGGTTATCTTTCATGCCTTGCTGGATGTTATAGCTGAAGCTGCTAAACGAATTGCCAACGATCATCGGTAAAACCCCTTACTCAATTGGAGGATGGTTATCGCATCAATACTCCCTTTGACTGCGCACTGATTGAGTGGAGCTGGCCGGTTTTTCGTTCCCGGCCATAGGTAACCAAATGTCTGGCTTGTAGGATTTGAGAGCGTTTCAAGCAGGCTTAGGCACCGTAAACCTGAATTCACTGCCGCGGCCCAATTCGCTTTCGGCCTCGATGCGCCCACCATGGGCCTGGACAATCCCCTGGGTGATATACAGCCCGAGTCCGCTGCCGGTGGGGTTGTTTTCAGTCTGGGTCCAATAGCGATCGAACACATGGGGCAGGTCGTCCGGCGCAATGCCTTCACCGGAGTCGCGCACCGAAAATACAATCTCCTCGCCGTTGCTCATGGCGCTGATGCCGATGTTGCCCTGACGCGGGGTGAATTTGATCGCGTTGCCGATCAGGTTTGACAGCACCTGGAACAAGCGCTCCGGGTCGGCTTTGATCTGCAGGCCAGGCTCGACATTGAACGACAGGTCGATGCCCTTTTCCGAGGCCAGGGGCGCCAGCAGCGAATACGCCTCTTCAAAAATCTGGCTGACGTCCAGCGCCACCGGCTTGACCACATAGCGGCCGGCCTCGATTTTCGAGGTGTCGAGCAAATCCTCCAGCAACACGTTCATGCGCCCGGCAGCCTGTTGCATGGTGTCGATGGCGGAAGAGATGCGCCGTGAAGTGTGGGGGCCATCGGAGCTGAAGGCTTTTTGCATCATGCCGCAGAGCATGGAGATGACGGTCATGGGGTTGCGCAGATCGTGGGAAACCACCGCGACCAGTTCGTCCCGCGCACGCACCGCTTGTTGCTCGCGCAGCACCTGTCGGGACAGGTCGTTCTCCAGGGCCGAGCGGCGCAAATCATTGGCGGCAAACAGGTCGCCATGGCTCCATTTGGTGGAGATGCCGGCCATTTCCACTTTCCAGATTTCAAACGAGGTACGTGGGCGAAGGCGCATGCCCGCGTCGCAGGTTTCCAGGTTCAGCGGCTTGTTCGGGTCGCCACTCCAGTGGATGTTCTCTTTGACTTCCGGGCGAAACCACAACACGCCGTTATCCACAGGCTTGGGCAAGCTCATGGCAAGCACGCCGCTGGCCACGCTCTGATACTCGGCGGCAGGCGGATAAACCGAGGCCAGGTTATGGCTGGAAAATACCGGTGCGCCGTTGCCCAGCAACCACTTGTGCAGCGCGCGTATCTGCGCCGGTTCCGGGCAGTTGCCGTAGCGGTGCAATTGTTTATCTTCGATGATCGCCACGCCACCAGAGAGGGTCAGGTCCATCAGCATTCGGCCTTGCTGGGCCAGGCCGTCGAATACGTTATTGGCAGAGGCCTTCATCGCCAGGTCCAGCAGCGCCAGCGCTTCGACTTTTTCTTCGCGCTGGCGGGTCAGCTCCAGGGTCTCCATGGCACTGATCTGCAATGACAGCACCTGGCCGATGGTCTGACAGGCCATGCGCAAATCGTTAGGCACCAGCAGTGGCTCGCGGTTGCCGCAGCTGATCAGGCCCCAGAGTTTGTCGCCCTTCATCAGTGAAATACTCATGGACGACAACACGCCCATGTTCTGCATGTACTGGCAGTGAATCGGCGACACGCTGCGCAGGGTGGCGAAGCTCAGGTCCAGGGGCTGGCCCGTGTCCGGGCGCAATTTGGGCAGCAGCGGTACCGGTTCGTAGGACGCATTCGGGATGATCCGTAGCCAGTTGGTGCGGTACAGCTCGCGAGCCTGTTCGGGGATGTCGGACGCGGGGAAGAACAGCCCGTTGAACAGCTCCATGGACGGCGCCGAAGCTTCGGCGATTACCTGGCCATGGCCTTCTTCTTCGAAGCGATAGATGAGCACCCGGTCATAACCGGTCATGGCCTGGATTTCGTTGACGCTGATGGTGTAGAGCGCCTGCAAGGTCTTTGCCGATTGCAGGCGATGCAGCATTTTGCCCAGGTCGCTGGTGCGGCCATTGTGCGCACGGGGTTTGAAATCCTTGAGCCGGGGTTCGAATTCCAGCACCAACACGCCCTGGTGGCGATGCAACAGGCCTTCGAACTGCTCACCCTTGAAGGTGATGAGCAGGGGCGGCGAGTCCAGGAATGCACTGTCCTCGGCCATGGTTTGCACGGCCTGGGCGTACTCCTCGCCAATCAACCTGTGCAACGGTTGATTCAACAGCGCCTCGGGGGTGTGGCCGAACAACGTACCGACGTTGGCACTTACCTGAATGATGTTCAGGCCGGGCTCCGACAAGGTCAGCAGCACGCCGTGGGGCTGGATGGCCCCCGGAAAACGAATGGGTTCGTCGGCGCAGTTGGCAAGCAGCTCTTCAAAATCTTCGGGTTTCATAGCAATACCTCCTGGCTGTCGAGCCATTGCTCAAAGCCGCTGAATGTCGAACGGGCCGCCATCACCGCGCGCGCGGCGGTATGTGTATCCAGTGGCTGGCGGGCCAGATAATCGAGGAAATCTTTCCAGCGCCGTCCGGTCTCGGCGCCGTATACATTGAGAAAGGCACCGCCGTTGTCGGCGTTCACACCCAGGCGCAGGGCCATTTCCCGGCGCAGCACTTGGCCGCCCAGGGTGGCGCCTTCCAGCACATACAGGGCGCCGAGGCACGCAGCCGGTGTGTCTAATACGGGGAGTTGGGTACAGCGAGGCAGGGCATGGATGGCGTGGTCAATCAGGCCGAGTGCGTGCATGTCATGCACCAGTGTTGGCGTTTTCACACGCAACGCAGACTCATATCCCTCGGGAATCAAACCGCTGTCATACAGCGCCGCTTCCATTGGCTGATAAAAGCCGTAATACGCCTGCAGCAAGCGCCGATACCACTGGGCATCCAGGCGCTCGGAAAAAAACGGCAGGCGCTGTTCCAACGCCACATGCAGCAGGCCCGTGCCCGTGCGCAACGTTTCCAACAAGGAGGGCGCACTAACGTCATGGGCCTGTGAATGCATTCAATGAGCTCGAACTGTGGGCCTGTCGGCCATGAATGACGCGTGAAAATGGGCGACGATTCTACACAACTCATTGTCGTCAGATGAACGCAGAAGCGAAAAGGCTGACCAGCGGATCAGAAAAGTCGCTCCCTGCACATTACATGACCGCAGACCGGGCCCTCAAGTTCGGTTGAAATGATATCGAGCTGCTATCAATGCAGGGGCAGGCCCTAGTGCATCAATGCCGTCTGCACGCACTCGAGCAAGTGGTCGGTACTCCACGGTTTGGGCAGAAACCGCACCGAACTGCCCAACTCGGCGGCGATTTTCGTATTGCCTGAGGTCAGCACCACCTGCACTTCAGGCCAGCGATGGGCGACCACACGGCTCAAGTCATAACCATTGAGCAAACCGGGCATTTGAATATCACTGACAATCAAATCCACCGGGTCATCGCCGCGCTCCAGGTAAATCATCCCTTCGTCTGCCGATGCAAACGATGTCACCACCGCACCAAAGTCTTCCAGCACATCCACCATCAACGCCCGAATGATCTCGTCGTCTTCCAATACCAAAATCGATGGCTGAGCCATGATCCTTACTCCACCATCAGGGGTTCAGTAAGGTGGAGTGGAAGGTGGCCGGATAGGTTCGATTGGATGTTTTTTAAACGATGGGTGGTCATTTGGCTGCTTGTGAACTCTGGGCGCGACAATCCGTTAAGGTGAACGCCACCCCGCCGTCCAAGGAATGCCATGTTCAACCGTAACCCGCTCGTGCCGGAACTGATCGTCACCCGCCTCAGCGCCAGCCTGGCGTTCTGGGTCGAACAGCTAGGTTTCGCCATTGCCTATCAGCGCGCAGAAGAAGGCTTTGCCTACCTCGACCTGCACGGCGCGCAAATCATGCTCGAACAATACGACCCCGATGCCGGCCAGTGGCTCACCGCACCGTTACAGTCACCGTTTGGGCGCGGCATCAACCTACAAATCGATGTGCCCGCCGTGGCGCCTATCCTGCAACGCTTGGCGCAACTCGGCTGGCCATTGTTCCGCGATGTTGAAGATGCCTGGTACCGAGCCGGTGACGTAGAGGCCGGGCAACGCCAGTTTATCGTGCAAGACCCGGACGGTTATCTGGTCCGCCTGGTGCAGCGGCTGGGGGAAAGGCCGGTCGAACAGGCATAATCGACGGCAACAGCCGATAGGGAGACCTGAATGAAGTATGTGTTATTGAGCCTCGCCCTGACCGTTATCGCTGCCCCCGCGCTCGCTGCCGGCGACGCCGAGGCGGGCGGCAAACTCTTCACCAAGACTTGCGGCGGCTGCCACAGCATCGGTGAAGGCGCGCGGGGCGGTTTTGGCCCGGAACTGAACGGCATCATTGGCCGGCCTGCCGGTACCACCACGGACTACCAGTACTCGGATGCGATGAAAAATTCGGGCGTGGTGTGGACGCGGGAAAAACTGGCGGCCTACATCGAAAATCCGAAGTCGGTGGTGAGTGGCACGCGGATGATCTTCTGGGGGATCAGTGACCAGGAGAAGATTGAAAATATCCTGGCGTACTTAGCGACATTCCAGCCCAAGTGAGGGGCCCAGGCTGACACGCATCACCGCGCTCTGTCCTCTGTAGGAGCGAGCTTGCTCGCGAAAAGCTCACAGGCGTCGCATTCATTCAGGAAGCACGCGTCATCGTTGACGTTTTTCGCGAGCAAGCTCGCTCCTACAAAAAAGCACAGTGTGAGTGTTAGCCTGCATCCAAAGCCTACACACAAGTAGGACCGTTCTGATTTGCGCCAGACCTCGCCATTATCGGCAAAGTGTTTGCTACGTTCGTGTGAAAAATACGCTTAGAAGGTCATATGAAGCTGGTTAAGGGCGTGGTGTTTGTCGTCGGGGTGGTTGTAGTGGCGCTCGGAGTGTTTAACGGTTTGGTGGTGGCCGTATCTGCGTATTTTGGGCCGTTTTACCAAGGGGATGCCGATCAGAGCAGGAATTTTGGGTTTTGGTTGGTTGGGAATGGGGTTGTGGTTTTGGGAGCGGCGTTGAGCGGGGCGGTTTGGTATGGCAGGCGTTTGAGTCGGGGGCGGGAATGATCGTGTACTTCGACGGGGTTGAGGGGCGACTTAAAATTAGGCGAGCTGTGCGACGCTGAACCTGTGGCGAGGGAGCTTGCTCCCGTGACGGCCTGACAGCGGGCGTTGGTCTAGCTGACGCGCTGCGATCCAAATGTGGGAGCTGGCTTGCCTGCGAAGACGGCCTGACAGCTGACACAGTTATACCGAGTACATATCCATTCCTGAGGTAACGGCCACCTAGGGTTCCGCCCCAACGGTGGCTCACTTTTGAACAGCGATGTGGATCAACTCAGCAGATGCTTGGAAATCAGCCGGGAGATTTCCACGATCGAGGTCTTGCCGGTGAATTCGAATTTCACCTTCCCCAACGAAGAAAAGTAAATCTCCAACTCCGAATCCAGATCAAACGTCCCTGAAGTTTCCACCGAGTACGCCACGATGTTCTTGTACGGCAATGAAGTGAAGTCCTTCTTGCTGCCGGTAATCCCCTGCACGTTCACCGCGATGATGCGTTTAGTGGTGAACACAACGCCGTCGCGCATGGCCTTGTACGCGTCGACCACTTCTTCGCCGTCCAGCAGCAGGGCCGATACGCGTTCGGCGTATTCGTTGTTTTGCTTGAGTTTGAAGAAGCCTTTGTTGTTGAAGTCGATCATGTGCCTGTCCTGGGTAAGTGGTGGTGCCGGTGTATGACGTTTTGCTTGCGGATCTGTATCTAACGCCTGGGCCTGCAAGCCCCTAGCATGACGCTCAACACGACCGCGTCGGCGAAGGATTTCACGCTGGCAGCCTAAAAAACCAGGAGCCAATCCATGCCTGATATGTCCAGCTTGCTCGCCTACGGCCTGATTTCACTCGGCATGGTACTGACACCGGGGCCAAATATGATTTACCTGATTTCACGCTCCATCTGCCAGGGGCGCACGGCCGGGTTGATTTCTCTCGGTGGGGTGGCGCTGGGGTTTGTGGTGTATATGGTGTGTGCGGCGCTGGGTATCACGGCGTTGGTGATGGCGGTGCCCTTTGCCTACGAAGCGCTGCGGGTCGGCGGGGCGCTGTATCTGGTGTACCTGGCCTGGCAGGCGGTCAAGCCGGGTGGGCGCTCGCCATTCCAGGTGCGCGACTTGCCCAAGGACAGCCCGCGCAAGTTGGTCACCATGGGCTTGGTCACCAACCTGCTCAATCCCAAAGTGGCGGTGATGTATTTGTCGTTGCTGCCCCAGTTCATCGACCCGAATGGGCATGGCAGTGTGCTGATGCAATCCCTGGCGCTGGGTTCCCTGCAGATTCTTATCAGCGTGAGCGTCAACGCGGTGATTGCCTGCATGGCGGGTTCCATCGCGGTGTTCTTTGTCACCCGGCCGGGTTGGCAGGTGCTGCAGCGCTGGCTGATGGGGTCGGTGTTGATGGGCTTGGCGGTGCGGATGGCGGTGGAAGGGCGGCGCTAAATCTGCTTTCAGCGTGCCATGACGTTGACGATCACATGCAGGATGAATGCAGGTCCGTAGCAGGGGCGCCCGTGTTCATCTTCGATACGCCAGATCGAGGTGACCGTACAGGTCTCCCGCGGCGCTCCAAACTCCACCGTGATATGCACCGGCTGCCCAGGCAGGGTTTCGGCGATCGGCACCTCGCTGTCAAGGCTGCGCAGATGGCTGTCCATCACCACTTCCAGGGGCGCGCCTGTAGCCGTTCGACGGGCGATGACGTATTCACCGTCGACTCGTACCAAGCGTCGACCGCGCCAGGCGCGGGTGCCGACATTCTGGATCTCCCAGGTTTTCTGAAATGTTTCGCCTGGCAACACGACGGTCTGGTCGGGGGTGGTGACATCGGCGTTGAATACCACAACGTCGCCAGGATCATGCAGGCCGATGGCTCGGTTGGTGGTTGCCATTGAATGGGCATCGACCGGCGAGCCGGACAAATCGGCGAAGTAGCGGAACAGCATTAAGGGGGACACCTGCAGCGCCTTGGCCAGTTTGATCAAGGTGCGTACCGACGGATCTTTTGAAATACCACCCGCCAATCCGTACAAATAGGTTCGTGAAATACCGGCTTCCTTAGCCAGGGTTGTCATGGACTTTCCCAGTTCCCGACTGCGTCGTATGACCAGTGCCTGGAGGGTGTCGCGGGTTTTGATGCTCATGTCCGTATGTGATCCCAATCCTTGAAAAAAATCGTCAACTTGTTCGCCAAAAAGGACAACTTGCTCGCCGTTGCGTGTATTGGACCGTGCACACTCGCAACCTGCTAGCGACGTTGTGAAGGACATGGATCGGTCCCCTTCTGTTTGACTATATCCAGTGTCGCGGTTTCTCGCATGCTTGCGAACCTGGTGTGTTGCATTCCTTTACAACTATCTTTGGATATAGCTATGTCTCAATTTAAAGCATGCTGCGAATCCATAGCCCGATCAGGCTTTGGCATCCTGCAAATTCCTGATGCGATGTTGCAGGACTACAAAAAGATCATTGATGGGTATTCGGCCATTCCCCAGGCCATCAAGGATGAATTTTCCTTTGCCCAGGACACAGATGGGTTTTTCCCTTTTGTCGCCGAGTACTCCCTTGCCGAGGATCACCCGGACCTGTGCGAGCGGTTTTGTTACTGGCCCGCCCACGCTTCAAAAAGAACCGCTTTCGAATTCACCCGAAGTACTTTCGTTGCCGCAGTCGGCAGTTATGAGCGACAGATGAGCGAGTTGGCCCAGGGAGTGATGGATGGCATTTGCGCGGAGTTTGGCGTTCAATCCTTGGCCCCCTTTCGCTCGGCATCGTACATCCAGTTGTGTGTCTATGGCCCACAAGCCAAAGACAATTCTCGTAAATATGCCCAGGACCCTCATGAAGACGGGCATATGCTTTCGTTTATCAAGCCTACCCGCGAAGGGCTGGTTTTGATGAAAGGACGATCATTGGAGCCGGTGCGCCTTCTGGAGAACGAGGTCGCGGTGCTGGCGGGCTCCTTGCTGACAGAACTCTCTGATCATGCCGTGCCTGCCGCCTACCATGCTGTACTTGCACCCAGCAAACCGGTTGCCAGAAGCTCATTGATCTACTTTGCAAACCCCAATCCGGATCAGTTGCTAACGACCTTTTACCGCCAGAAACCTATTGATCTGGGCAGTACTGTGAATGCTCGTCATACCGGTTTCGGTAATCAACCGATTCAACTGCGCTAAATAGTCCTGGAGGGCTTGAACAGTCCATGTTTCCTCACTTCAATGCCCTTTACCTCGAAGGTTTGCTCTTGGGTATCGGACTGTTCGCCGCCCCTGGCCCGAAAGACACCTTGGTGATCCGCCAAGGTGTCGGTCGCGGGCCGATCTGGGGCGTTGTCGCTATTTGCGTCTTGGCCGATATTTTCCTGATCGCTTTCGGGGTCACGGGTTTAGGTTCGTTGTTGGGAAGTCGGCCTGAGGTGATGGCACTGTTGCTGTTGTCCGGCGCTGCCTATCTGCTTTGGTTTGGTGGCCAACGTCTGTTGGCTTGTATCCGGGATCAGTCCATGCCGGATGCTCAAGGTGGCAACTCGCAAAGAGGGCTGTTGCGCTCGGCGGTCATACTCGGCTTTGCCAACCCTTACGCCTGGCTCGATACCGTGGTGTTGATTGGTTCCATCGGTGCCACGAAACCTGCGGGCCAACAGGCGCTGTTCGCGACAGGCGCCATGACGGCATCACTCGTGTGGTTCGTGGTGTTGGCGCTGTGCTGTCAGCGATTGACGGTATTGTTTCGCAAGCCTGCGGTCTGGCGCTGGCTGGATGCAGGGGTGGCGGTGTTGATGGTTTACCTGGCCGTTATGCTGATCAACGATTCATTGCACATCTTTCAGATAGCCCTTTAGTACGGTCAGCGGGCAGGTCAACTCATCAAGACGAGCGATGTTTTGCACATCGGTGGATAGCCTTTGCAATTCACGCCCGAGAACGCTGTCCGCTCCACCCAATGCAATCAACGCCTGGGTGGTGCACTCATCGAGCTTCAACTGGATCTCAGCCAGGTTTCCCTGGCGCACTAACAACCCGAACACCTCGCGATCATAGCCCTCCATCACGGGATCATCGCGCAGCAATGGGCTGCCGTGGTCAGTCTCATGCACCAGCTTCAACGCGAACAACGCAACCGCTTCAAGCGTCAACTCCATGGTCCCGCTACCTCCACTGCCACGCCTGGCACTTTTTTGCAGGCGAAAAAAAAGACCTTGAATTTCAAGGTCTTTCTTTAAGATGGTGCCCCGAGGGAGACTCGAACTCCCACTCCTTTCGAAAACGGATTTTGAATCCGCCGCGTCTACCAATTCCGCCATCAGGGCTCAATGGCGGCGAAGTATAGAGATGAGATTACCGTTGGTCAATCACGTTTCATGGTCTATTTTCACTATTTCCGCTAGACTTCCCGGCCCTGCTAGACGAACCCCATCATGCGCGTTGCTGACTTTACTTTTGAGCTCCCTGATTCGCTGATCGCTCGCCACCCTTTGGCCGAGCGTCGCGCCAGTCGACTGCTGACCCTGGACGGGCCCAGCGGTGCCCTCGCACACCGTCAATTCACTGATTTGCTTGAGCATTTGCGCCCAGGCGATCTGATGGTTTTCAACAATACCCGGGTGATTCCGGCGCGGCTGTTTGGCCAGAAAGCGTCCGGCGGCAAGCTGGAAATCCTGGTGGAGCGGGTGCTGGACAGCCATCGTGTGCTGGCCCATGTGCGCTCCAGCAAGTCGCCCAAACCGGGGTCGAGCATCCTGATCGAGGGCGGTGGCGAAGCCGAGATGGTCGCGCGCCACGATGCCTTGTTCGAGCTCAAGTTTGCTGAAGAGGTGTTGCCGCTGTTGGAGCGTGTCGGCCATATGCCGTTGCCTCCTTATATAGACCGCCCCGACGAAGACGCGGACCGCGAGCGCTATCAGACCGTGTACTCACAGCGCCTCGGCGCCGTCGCCGCACCGACTGCCGGGCTGCATTTCGACCAGCCACTGCTGGATGCGATTGCTGCCAAGGGCGTCGACACCGCCTATGTGACCCTGCACGTGGGGGCCGGCACGTTTCAGCCGGTGCGTGTGGATAACATCGAAGACCACCATATGCACAGCGAATGGCTGGAAGTCAGCCAGGACGTAGTGGATGCGGTGGCGGCGTGCAAGGCGCGGGGCGGTCGAGTGGTGGCCGTGGGCACTACCAGTGTGCGTTCGCTGGAGAGCGCGGCGCGTGATGGCGTGCTCAAGCCGTTCAGTGGCGACACCGATATCTTCATTTTCCCAGGGCGGCCATTCCATGTGGTCGATTGCCTGGTCACCAACTTCCATTTGCCCGAATCCACGCTGTTGATGCTGGTGTCGGCATTTGCCGGTTACCCGGAAACCATGGCTGCCTACCAGGCCGCCATCGCCAACGAGTACCGTTTTTTCAGCTACGGTGATGCGATGTTTATCACCCGTAACCCGGCGCCGCGCGGCCCTGAGGACAACTTATGAGTCGTATGTCGTTTGAATTGCTCGCTACGGACGGCAAAGCCCGTCGCGGTCGCCTGACCTTCCCGCGTGGCACTGTGGAGACCCCGGCGTTCATGCCGGTCGGCACCTATGGCACCGTCAAGGGCATGTTGCCCCGTGACATCGTCGCCACTGGCGCCGAAATCATTCTCGGCAACACCTTCCACCTGTGGCTGCGCCCGGGCACGGAAGTGATCAAGAAGCATGGCGACCTGCATGACTTCATGAAGTGGCAAGGCCCGATCCTCACCGACTCTGGTGGTTTCCAGGTGTTCAGCCTGGGCGCCATGCGCAAGATCAAGGAGGAGGGCGTGACCTTCGCCTCGCCGGTCGACGGCGCCAAGGTGTTCATGGGCCCGGAAGAGTCGATGCAGGTACAGCGCGACCTGGGTTCGGACATCGTGATGATTTTCGACGAGTGCACGCCGTACCCGGCCGATGAAGACGTGGCGCGTATTTCCATGGAGCTGTCGCTGCGTTGGGCCCAGCGTTCGAAGAACGCCCATGGCGACAATACGGCGGCGCTGTTCGGTATTGTCCAGGGCGGCATGCATGAAAGCCTGCGCAAACGCTCGTTGGAAGGCCTCGACAAGATCGGCTTTGACGGCCTGGCCATCGGCGGTTTGTCGGTGGGCGAGCCCAAGCACGAAATGATCAAGGTGCTGGATTACCTGCCGGGCCTGATGCCCGCAGACAAACCTCGTTACCTTATGGGCGTTGGCAAACCGGAAGATCTCGTAGAGGGTGTGCGCCGCGGTGTGGACATGTTCGATTGCGTGATGCCAACCCGTAATGCCCGCAATGGGCATCTGTTCATCGATACAGGCGTGCTGAAGATCCGTAACGCGTTCCATCGCCATGATGATTCGCCGCTGGATCCTACCTGTGACTGCTACACCTGCCAGAACTTCTCCCGTGCTTATCTGCACCATCTGGACAAGTGCGGAGAAATGCTGGGTAGCATGTTGAATACCATCCACAATTTGCGTCATTACCAAGTCCTGATGGCTGGTTTGCGCGAGGCTATTCAACAGGGTACATTGGCCGCCTTCGTCGATGCCTTCTATGCCAAGCGTGGCCTCCCTGTGCCGCCCTTGGACTGAGTTTTCCGACCCTAAGATTCACTATTTGCAACTGGAGTGCTAAATGAGCTTTTTTATCTCTAACGCCATGGCTGACGCCGCTGCGCCTGCTGCTGCCGGCCCTATGGGCGGTGGTTTCGAGTGGATTTTCCTGGTCGGCTTCCTGGTCATCTTTTACCTGATGATCTGGCGTCCACAGGCCAAGCGGGCCAAAGAGCAGAAAAACCTGCTGGGCAGCCTGCAAAAAGGCGACGAAGTCGTGACCACTGGCGGCATCGCCGGCAAGATCACCAAGGTTTCCGATGCTTTCGTGGTACTGGAAGTCTCCGACACCGTGGAAATGAAGTTCCAGAAGGGCGCCATCGCCGCCACGCTGCCTAAAGGCACGCTCAAAGCGATCTAAGTAACAACCTTTACCAATCGACGGGGCGCGCAAGGCGCCCCGCGTTATAAGCGGGCGGCGTGATGCTGAACAAATACCCTCTGTGGAAATACGTACTGATCCTGGCGGTGCTGGCGATCGGTTTTATTTATTCCGCTCCCAATCTCTATCCTGATGACCCGGCTATCCAGATCTCTGGCGCCAGCACTTCGCTGCAAGTCAATCAGGCAGACCTGGACCGTGCGAGCAAAGCGCTCAACGACGCGGGTATCCAGGTTAAAGCGGCAACCTTGGCGGCTGGATCCAAAGGCGGCTTGTTGCGTCTGACCAAGCAAGAAGACCAATTGCCGGCCAAAGATGTCGTACGCAAGGCCATGGGTGACGACTACGTTGTCGCGCTCAACCTGGCCCAGACCACGCCACAATGGCTGCGCAGCATTGGCGCGCACCCGATGAAGCTGGGTCTGGACTTGTCCGGTGGTGTGCACTTCCTGCTGGAAGTCGACATGGACAAGGCCCTGGATGCACGTCTGAAGGTCTACGAAGGCGACGTGAAGAGCCTGCTGCGCAAAGAGAAGCTGCGCTATCGCAGCCTGCCGCAGCTCAACGGTGCCATCCAGCTTGGTTTTGCTGACGAAGCATCCCGCGAACAGGCCCGTGCGCTGATCCGCAAGAACTTCAATGACTTCGACATCGTACCGGCCGACCTCAATGGTCAAGCGGTACTGCGCCTGGCGATGAGCCCGGCCAAGATCGCGGAAATCCGCGAATACTCCATCAAGCAGAACTTGACCACGGTGCGTAACCGCGTCAACGAGCTGGGTGTGGCCGAGCCGATCGTGCAGCGCCAGGGTGCCAACCGCATCGTGGTCGAGCTGCCGGGTGTACAGGACACCGCTGAAGCCAAGCGTATCCTCGGCAAGACCGCCAACCTGGAGTTCCGTCTCGCGGCAGACCCAGGCGCTACGCGTGCCACTTCCGAAGAGTTCGAATTCCGTGAAGGCAACCGTCCTCCTGCGTTGATCGAGCGTGGTTTGATCATCACCGGTGACCAGGTGACCGACGCCAAGGCCGGTTTCGGCGAGCACGGTACGCCTGAAGTGAACATCCGCCTGGATGGCCATGGCGGCGAACTGATGAGCCGCGCCACGCGCAGCAACGTCGGTCGCAGCATGGCAGTGATCTTCATCGAGCAGCGCCCGGTGACCACCTACACCAAGCAGATGGTCAACGGCGTCGAGAAAGACGTGCCGGTGCAGACCTTCAAGGAAGAGAAGAAGATCATCAGCCTGGCGACCATCCAGTCGCCGCTGGGTGCTCAGTTCCGTATCACTGGCCTGAACGGCCAGGGCGAGTCGTCCGAGCTGGCGTTGCTGCTGCGTGCCGGTGGCCTGGCTGCACCGATGTACTTCGCTGAAGAACGTACCATCGGTCCGAGCCTGGGTGCCGACAACATCACCAAGGGTGTCGATGCGGCGCTGTGGGGCATGTTGTTCGTGTCGCTGTTCATCATCGCCATCTACCGCTTCTTTGGTGTGATCGCCACCGTTGCCCTGGCGGGCAACATGGTGATGTTGCTGGCTCTGATGTCGTTGCTGGGTGCCACACTGACCCTGCCAGGTATTGCCGGTATCGTACTCACCATGGGTATGGCGGTGGATGCCAACGTGCTGATCTTCTCGCGGATTCGTGAAGAGATCGCCGCCGGCATGACCGTGCAGCGTGCAATCAACGAAGGCTTCGGCCGGGCATTTACCGCGATCCTCGACTCCAACCTGACCACACTGTTGGTCGGCGGGATTCTCTTCGCTATGGGCACAGGCCCGGTGAAAGGTTTTGCGGTGACCATGTCCCTCGGGATCTTTACCTCGATGTTCACGGCCATCATGGTGACCCGCGCAATGGTCAACCTGATCTTTGGCGGGCGTGACTTCAAGAAGTTGTGGATTTAAGGGGCTGCCATGTTACGTACAATCAACTTCATGGGCGTTCGCAACGTTGCGTTCGGCGTCACCGTGCTCCTTACCGTTCTGGCGTTGTTCAGCTGGTTCCATAAGGGCCTGAACTACGGCCTGGACTTCACCGGCGGTACGCTCATCGAGCTGACCTACGAGAAGCCGGCCGACGTTACCCTGGTGCGCAACGAGCTGGTCAAGGCCGGCTATCACGAAGCCGTGGTACAGAGCTTTGGTGCCACCACCGACCTGCTGGTGCGTATGCCTGGCGAAGACCCGCAACTGGGTCACCAGGTAGCCGAGGCCTTGCAGAAGGTGGGCGGCGACAACCCGGCGTCGGTAAAGCGCGTCGAGTTCGTCGGCCCGCAAGTAGGTGAAGAGCTGCGCGACCAGGGCGGCCTCGGCATGCTGATGGCGCTGGTCGGCATCATGATCTACCTGGCGTTCCGCTTTCAGTGGAAGTTCGGTGTCGGCGCCATTGTGTCGCTGATCCACGACGTGGTCGTCACCGTGGGCATCCTGGCCTACTTCCAGATCACCTTCGACCTGACCGTACTGGCGGCCGTGCTGGCGATCATTGGTTACTCGCTCAACGACACCATCGTGGTATTCGACCGGGTTCGTGAGAACTTCCGTGTACTGCGCAAGGCGACGTTGATCGAGAACATCAACATCTCCACCACCCAGACCCTGCTGCGGACCATGGCGACGTCGATCTCCACCTTGCTGGCGATTGCTGCGCTGATGATCTTCGGCGGCGACAACCTGTGGGGTTTCTCCCTGGCGCTGTTCATCGGTGTTCTGGCGGGTACCTACTCGTCGATCTACATCGCCAACGTGGTGCTGATCTGGCTGAACCTCAACAGCGAAGACTTGATCCCTCCTGCCGCTACCGACAAGGAGGTTGACGACCGTCCTTGATGGGCGCTTGTTGATCCGCTGTTACAAGAAAGGCGCGAGTATTGAACTCGCGCCTTTTTTTTTGCTCCAAGGCTGGGTATAGCGCGGATCTTTCGGTCCGCTTGTGATGGTCAGGAGGTTCATGTGAACAAGTCGTTGCTGGTTGGTGCGGTATTGGGTGCTGTCGGTGTGACTGCCGGAGGCGCTGTTGCCACCTACAGCCTGGTAAAAAGCGGCCCTGAGTATGCGCAAGTACTGGCGGTACAGCCGGTGAAAACCCAGATCAAAACCCCGCGTGAGGTCTGCAAGGACGTCACCGTGACCCGGCAGCGTCCGGTGCAGGACCAACATCAAATCGCCGGTACCGTGGTGGGCGCCCTCGCAGGTGGCCTGCTGGGCAACCAGATTGGTGGTGGTAATGGTAAGAAGCTGGCCACCGTGGCCGGTGCAGTCGGTGGTGGCTACGCCGGTAACAAGGTTCAGGAAGGCATGCAGAACCGCGATACCTACACCACTACTCAAACTCGCTGTAACACCGTTAACGACATCAGTGACAAGGTGGTCGGTTATGACGTGCGTTACAACCTGGATGGCAAGGAAGGTACCGTGCGTATGGAGCGCGACCCTGGCAGCCAGATCCCGGTGGACAAGGAAGGCCGTCTGATCCTGGGTCAGAACCAGCAATAATTGCTGGGCAGTCACCGTTCAAAATAGGGGAGCGGGCTTGCTCGCGAAGGCGTACTGTCAGTCGGTAGATGTTTTGACTGGCCCACCGCATTCGCGAGCAAGCCCGCTCCCACATTGGGTATGTGCTGTGGCAGAAAATGCTGCATTACCCAAATGCCAGGCAAAAAAAAGCACCCCGAGGGGTGCTTTTTTGTGCTCGCTCGCTTAACGCTTCAGCGAAGCCGGCAGGTGCGGCTGGATCGCCGTCAGTACTGCCTTGAAGCATTTGGTGTTGCCAGCCACGACGTGGCCTTTCTCCAGGAAGTCATGACCACCGGTGAAGTCGCTCACCAGGCCACCTGCTTCTTGAATCAGCAGGGCGCCAGCAGCCATGTCCCACTCGGACAGGCCCGACTCCCAGAACGCATCAAAACGACCGGCGGCTACATACGCCAGGTCCAGGCTGGCTGCACCGGCGCGGCGGATGCCGGCGGTCTGGCCAACCAGGGCGCGGAACATGCCCAGGTAGTTTTCCAGGTTGTCCATCTGGTCGTCGCGGAATGGGAAGCCGGTGCCCAGCAGGGCGCCTTCCAGGCTGGTACGGCCGCTGACGCGCAGGCGGCGGCCGTTCAACTGGGCGCCACGGCCACGGCTGGCGGTGAATTCTTCCTGGCGAACCGGGTCCAGCACAACGGCGTGTTCCAGGCGGCCACGGTATTTGCAGGCGATGCTCACGGCAAAGTGCGGGATGCCGCGCAGGAAGTTGGTGGTGCCATCCAGTGGGTCGATGATCCACAGGTAGTCTTCGCCTTCGCCGCTGCCTTTGTGCAGGCCGGTTTCTTCGCCGAGGATGCCGTGGGTAGGGTAGGCCTTGCGCAGGGCGTCGATGATTTTCTGTTCGGCGGCGCGATCCACCTCGGATACATAATCCTTGGCGTCTTTTTCGTCGACCTTGATGGTATCCAGGCGCTCGATGGAGCGGAAAATCAATTCACTGGCGCTGCGGGCGGCGCGCAGCGCGATATTCAGCATGGGCTGCATGGATAGGTCACCTAAGGTTGTTAAAGAAAGCCGAGCATTCTAGCAGAAACTTTCTTCAGGTGAAGGACGACGTTCGCTTTCATGGCATAACCTTAGGCGGTTCTGTAAGATTTGCTCCCCTTTCCTGTGTCCGCGAGCGCCTCCCTTGCTGCAAAACATTCGTGTCGTCTTGGTCAATACCAGTCATCCCGGCAACATCGGCGGGGTGGCGCGAGCCATGAAAAACATGGGGCTGACGCGCCTGGTGCTGGTCGAACCGCGGGTATTCCCGCACCACGAGGCGGATGCCCGTGCGTCCGGCGCCAATGACGTGCTTGAAAATGCCCAGGTGGTCGACACCTTGGAGGACGCCCTGGTCGGCTGCAATCTGGTGCTCGGCACCAGCGCCCGTGACCGGCGTATCCCTTGGCCGCTGCTGGACCCGCGTGAGTGCGGCACCAAAGTGGTGGAAGAGGCTGCTGGCGATGCTGAAATCGCATTGGTATTCGGCCGTGAAGACTCCGGCCTGACCAACGAAGAGCTGCAGCGATGTCATTACCACGTGCATATTCCCTCAGACCCTGAGTTCAGCTCGCTGAACCTCGGGGCTGCGGTGCAGGTGCTGACTTATGAAGTGCGCATGGCCTGGCTGGCCGCTGCTGGCCAACCGAGCAAAATGGAAAAGGAAGAGGTTGCCTCGACCAAAAGTGGCGAGTTGGCCACCATGGACGAGCTGGAACGGTTCTATGAGCACCTGGAGCAAACCCTGGTCGCCATCGAATTCCTCGACCCTGAAAAGCCACGGCACTTGATGGCGCGCCTGCGTCGCTTGTATGGCCGCAGCTCGGTGAGCCGAGCTGAAATGAACATATTGCGTGGCATCCTCACGGAAACCCAGAAAGCGGCCCGTGGTGAGCTTCTTAAGCGGAAGGATTAAAAATGTTCGAGCGTTTGCGAGAAGATATCCAAAGTGTTTTCCACCGTGACCCGGCGGCGCGCAACGCCTTTGAAGTGCTGACCTGCTACCCGGGCATGCACGCGATCTGGATCCACCGCTTGTCCGGCGCCCTGTGGGGTATGGGCTGGAAGTGGCTGGCGCGGCTGGTATCGAACTTTGGGCGCTGGTTGACCGGTATCGAGATCCACCCGGGTGCCAAGGTGGGCCGTCGGTTCTTTATCGACCACGGCATGGGCATCGTGATCGGCGAAACGGCCGAGATCGGCGATGACGTCACCCTCTATCAAGGCGTGACCCTGGGCGGCACCACTTGGAACAAGGGTAAGCGCCACCCAACGCTGGGCGATGGCGTGGTGGTAGGGGCGGGCGCCAAGGTGCTCGGGCCGTTTACCGTGGGTGCTGGCGCCAAGGTTGGCTCCAATGCGGTGGTGACCAAGGCTGTGCCGCCGGGTGCCACGGTTGTAGGTATTCCAGGTCGCATCATCGTCAAGCCGCAAGTCGGTGATGAGCAAGAGGCCAAGCGCAAGGCAATGGCCGAGAAGATTGGCTTCGATGCCTACGGCGTCAGTGAAGACATGCCCGACCCGGTGGCTCGCGCCATTGGTCAATTGCTTGATCATTTGCAGGCGGTGGACGGCAAGCTGGAGGGCATGTGCGGGGCGCTGAAGGAGCTGGGCAGCCCGTACTGTGCCAAAGACCTGCCTGAACTGCGCGAAGAAGATTTTGCTGAAATCAAGGACGAGGCTGCCACCAAGGCAAGCTGAGGTTTCGCAATCACTGCAAAACCCCTGTGGGAGCGGGCTTGCTCGCGAAGGCGGCGTGTCAGTCGCCGGGTATATTGACTGGCCCATCGCATTCGCGAGCAAGCCCGCTCCCACATTTGCCCTCCGTTTGTCCTGCTTTCTCGGCTCTGCCCTGTTCCCGCTGGTCCATCCCACCCCATCCTGCTATGATTCGCGCGCCCTTTTTACGGGTAATCCTGACTAAAGTACTAGGTCTTATAGTTGACTTAAATACTCGGGAATCGCATACTTGCTCCCATTCTGAAACACCTTGGTACTTGTCCATGAGACTGACTACAAAAGGCCGATACGCGGTGACCGCCATGCTCGACTTGGCCTTGCACGCGCAAACTGGGCCGGTGTCCCTGGCCGATATCTCCGAGCGCCAAGGCATTTCCCTGTCCTATCTCGAGCAGTTGTTCGCCAAATTGCGCCGTAGCAATCTGGTTTCCAGCGTTCGCGGTCCGGGTGGTGGCTATCAGTTGTCCCGCGACATGCAGGGCATTCAGGTGGCCCAGGTGATCGACGCGGTCAACGAATCCGTCGATGCCACCAAATGCCAGGGTTTGGGTGACTGCCATGCCGGCGACACCTGCCTGACGCACCACTTGTGGTGTGACTTGAGCCTGCAGATCCATGAGTTTTTGAGTGGTATCAGCTTGGCTGATCTTGTGACTCGCCGTGAGGTGCAAGAAGTAGCCCAGCGTCAGGACCAGCGCCGTTGCAACACCAAGGCGCCGCGTCTGGACAAGATTGAAGCGTCCGCCGTCGAGTGACAGCCGAAGAGCTAACGGCACGCCAGCCAGCCTGATTTAGGAGAAAGTCCATGAAATTGCCGATTTACCTTGATTACTCAGCGACCACCCCGGTTGATCCGCGTGTCGCGCAAAAAATGAGCGAATGCCTGCTGGTCGACGGAAACTTCGGCAACCCGGCCTCCCGTTCCCACGTATTCGGCTGGAAAGCCGAGGAAGCGGTCGAGAACGCTCGTCGCCAAGTCGCTGACCTGGTCAATGCCGACCCGCGCGAAATCGTCTGGACCTCCGGTGCCACCGAGTCCGACAACCTGGCTATCAAGGGCGCGGCGCATTTCTACGCGACCAAAGGCAAACACCTGATCACCACCAAGATTGAGCACAAGGCTGTCCTGGACACCATGCGCCAACTGGAGCGTGAAGGTTTCGAGGTCACCTACCTCGAGCCGACCACCGACGGTATCGTCACCCCGGCCATGATCGAAGCCGCGATGCGTGAAGACACCATCCTGGTTTCCGTGATCCACGTGAACAACGAAATCGGCACCATCAACGACATCGCCGCCATCGGCGAGCTCACCCGCTCCAAGGGTGTGTTGCTGCACGTCGACGCTGCTCAGTCCACCGGCAAGGTCGATATCGACCTGTCCAAGCTGAAAGTCGACCTGATGTCGTTCTCTGCCCACAAGACTTACGGCCCTAAAGGCATCGGCGCGCTGTACGTGAGCCGCAAACCTCGCGTGCGCATCGAAGCCACCATGCACGGCGGCGGTCACGAGCGCGGCATGCGTTCGGGCACCCTGGCGACCCACCAGATCGTCGGCATGGGCGAAGCCTTCCGTGTAGCCAAGGAAGACATGGCTGCCGAAAACGTGCGTATCAAGGCCCTGAGCGATCGCTTCTACAAGCAGGTCGAAAACCTTGAAGAGCTGTACATCAACGGCAGCATGACCGCCCGTGTACCGCACAACCTGAATTTGAGCTTCAACTACGTCGAAGGCGAGTCGCTGATCATGGCGCTCAAGGACCTGGCGGTATCGTCCGGTTCGGCCTGCACCTCGGCGTCCCTTGAGCCTTCGTACGTACTGCGCGCCCTGGGCCGCAACGACGAACTGGCGCACAGCTCTATCCGCTTTACGTTCGGCCGCTTCACCACCGAAGAGCAAGTCGACTACGCCGCGCAGAAGGTCTGCGAAGCCGTCAACAAGCTGCGCGTTCTGTCGCCACTGTGGGACATGTACAAAGACGGTGTCGATATTTCCAAGATCGAGTGGGCGGCACACTAACTATAGAAGCCGCCACCCAAGCTCTGTAGGAACGTGGCGGAAAACGCAGGCGTTTCTACAGGGTTCCAGAGCGGCCCTGATGAGTGAGGATTCAGTACCATGGCTTACAGCGAAAAGGTCATCGACCACTACGAAAACCCGCGCAACGTCGGCAAGATGAACGCGGAAGATCCTGATGTCGGCACCGGCATGGTCGGCGCTCCGGCGTGCGGCGATGTGATGCGCCTGCAGATCAAGGTCAACGATGCTGGCGTTATCGAAGACGCCAAATTCAAGACTTACGGCTGCGGTTCGGCCATCGCCTCCAGCTCCCTGGCGACCGAATGGATGAAAGGCAAGACCCTGGATGAGGCTGTCACCATCAGCAACACCCAGCTGGCCGAAGAACTGGCGCTGCCGCCAGTGAAAATCCACTGCTCGGTACTCGCGGAAGACGCCATCAAGGCAGCAGTTCGCGACTACAAGCAGAAGAAAGGCTTGATCTAAGCATTTGGCGACGAGTAAGGAGTCAACGATGGCTATCAGCATGACAGAAGCGGCTGCGCAGCACATTCGCCGCTCCCTGAATGGGCGCGGTAAAGGTGAGGGGATTCGTCTGGGTGTACGCACCACGGGCTGTTCCGGCCTTGCCTACGTGCTGGAGTTTGTCGACGAGGTGGTTGCAGAGGATCAGGTGTTCGAAAGTCACGGCGAAAAGGTGATTATCGACCCGAAAAGCCTGACCTACCTGGACGGCACCGAACTCGATTTCGTCAAGGAAGGGTTGAACGAAGGCTTCAAGTTCAACAACCCTAACGTGCGCGGTGAGTGTGGCTGCGGCGAAAGCTTCAACATCTGAGGCTGCTCGTGGGTACTCCTTGTCATTTCGCTTTATTCGAGCTGCAGCCGAGCTTTCGGCTGGACCTTGAGCAGCTTGCTACGCGCTACCGTGAGTTGGCGCGTGGCGTGCATCCGGACCGCTTTGCCGACGCTTCCGAGCGTGAGCAACGCTTGGCGCTGGAGCAATCGGCCAGCCTCAACGAAGCCTATCAGACGCTCAAAAGCCCCCCGAAACGCGCGCGTTATTTACTGGCGATGAAGGGTGGTGAGTTGCCGATGGAAGTCACCGTGCATGATCCGGACTTCCTGATGCAGCAGATGCAGTGGCGCGAAGAGCTCGAAGACTTGCAGGACGAAGCCGATGTGGCTGGCGTCGTGGTCTTCAAGCGCCGTCTGAAGGCGGCCCAGGATGAGCTCAACGAAAGCTTCGCAGCCTGTTGGGATGATGCGGCGCAACGCGAACAGGCCGAACGCCTGATGCGGCGCATGCAATTCCTCGACAAGCTCACCTACGAAGTGCGCCAGCTAGAAGAGCGCCTCGACGATTAACCCAGTGCTGCCCGTGATGCACGCCTGATAGACAGATAAGACCTGATTACCATGGCTCTACTGCAAATCGCCGAACCCGGCCAAAGCCCTCAACCGCACCAGCGTCGCCTGGCGGTCGGGATTGACCTGGGCACCACCAATTCCCTGGTTGCTGCCTTGCGCAGCGGCCTGTCCGAGCCATTGCCCGATGCCGATGGGCAGGTGATCCTGCCGTCCGCCGTGCGTTATCACGCCGACCGCATCGAAGTGGGCGAATCGGCCAAGCTGGCCGCGTCCGCAGACCCCTTGAACACGGTGTTGTCGGTCAAGCGCTTGATGGGTCGTGGGCTGTCCGACGTCAAGCAATTGGGCGACCAACTGCCGTACCGCTTTGTCGGCGGTGAATCCCATATGCCGTTCATCGACACTGTCCAGGGGCCCAAGAGCCCGGTGGAAGTGTCGGCTGATATCCTCAAGGTGCTGCGCCAGCGTGCAGAAAGCACCCTGGGCGGTGAGCTGGTTGGGGCGGTGATCACTGTGCCGGCGTATTTCGATGACGCCCAGCGCCAAGCCACCAAGGATGCGGCGAAACTTGCCGGCTTGAACGTGCTGCGCTTGCTCAACGAGCCGACTGCGGCGGCGGTGGCCTACGGCCTCGATCAGCACGCTGAAGGCCTGGTCGCTATTTATGACCTGGGCGGCGGCACCTTCGATATTTCGATCCTGCGCCTGACCGGCGGTGTGTTCGAAGTGCTCGCGACCGGCGGCGACAGCGCCCTGGGTGGCGATGATTTCGATCACGCTATTGCTGGCTGGATCATCAGCAGTGCTGGCTTATCGGCCGACCTGGACCCAGGCGCGCAGCGCAACCTGCTGCAAACTGCCTGCGCGGCCAAAGAGGCGCTGACTGACGCTGCTTCTGTTGAAGTGTCCTACGGTGACTGGTCGGCACAGCTGACCCGCGAAGCCTTTGATGCGCTGATCGAGCCGATGGTCGCCCGCAGCCTCAAGGCCTGCCGTCGTGCTGTGCGTGATTCCGGTATCGAGTTGGAAGACGTCGGTGCAGTGGTCATGGTCGGCGGTTCCACCCGTGTGCCGCGCGTGCGTGAAGCGGTCGCTGAGGCCTTTGGGCGTCAACCATTGACCGAAATCGACCCGGATCAAGTCGTCGCCATCGGCGCTGCCATCCAGGCCGATACCCTGGCTGGTAACAAGCGCGATGGCGGCGAATTGCTGTTGCTCGACGTGATCCCGTTGTCCCTGGGCCTGGAAACCATGGGCGGTCTGATGGAAAAGGTGATTCCGCGTAACACCACCATCCCCGTCGCGCGTGCTCAGGACTTCACCACCTACAAAGACGGCCAGACAGCCATGATGATTCATGTGCTGCAAGGTGAGCGCGAGCTGATCAGCGACTGCCGCTCCCTGGCGCGCTTTGAATTGCGTGGCATTCCGGCGATGGTGGCCGGTGCCGCCAAGATTCGCGTGACCTTCCAGGTCGATGCCGATGGCTTGCTCAGTGTTGCCGCGCGCGAACTGGCGTCCGGCGTTGAAGCCAGCATCCAGGTCAAGCCGTCCTACGGCCTCACCGATGGCGAAATCGCCAAGATGCTCAAGGACTCGTTCCAGTATGCCGGTGACGACAAGGTCGCCCGCGTATTGCGCGAGCAACAAGTGGATGCCCAGCGCCTGCTCGAAGCGGTGCAGGGTGCGCTTGAAGCCGACGGCGAACGCCTGCTTGATGCCGAAGAACGCATGGTCATTGACCTGCAGATGCAGGAACTGGCCGAACTGATGAAAGGCAACGATGGTTACGCCATCGAGCAACAGACCAAGCGCCTGTCGCAAGTGACTGATGCCTTTGCCGCCCGCCGTATGGATCAGACGGTTAAAGCCGCGCTGGCGGGCCGCAACCTGAACGAAATTGAGGAATAACTGATGCCACGGGTCACTTTTCTACCGCACGCCGAACATTGCGCTGAGGGCATGGTCGTGGAGGCTGAGACCGGCAAGTCCCTGCTTGAAGTTGCCCACGACAACCATATCGAGATCGAAAGTGCCTGTGGCGGCGTGAATGCCTGCACCACCTGTCACTGCATCATTCGTAAAGGTTTCGACAGCCTCAATGAGGCTGACGACCTGGAAGAAGACTATCTTGATCGGGCGTGGGGCCTGGAGCCGACGTCGCGCCTGAGTTGCCAGGCAAAAGTGGGGACTGAAGACCTCACCGTCGAAATCCCGAAATATTCGCTCAACCATGCGGCCGAAGCGCCGCATTGATTCAAGGAAGTGTCATGAGTCTTAAATGGGTTGATGTACAAGAGATCGCTATCCTGTTGGCTGATGGCAACCCGGATTTGGATCCTTACTCCCTGAACTTTGTAGCTTTGCGTGACATGGTCATGGCATTGCCCGGGTTCGAAGATGAGCGTGATCGTGGTGGTGAAAAGGTCTTGGAAGCTATCCAGACTGCCTGGAAAGAAGAACAGGACTGACGCCTCCCTCACGCAGTTAGGCAATACCCAATAACCCGCGTATAATTCGCGGGTTTAATTTTTCGTAAATTACCGTTTCTGGAGTTACACCATGGCTGTTCAACGTACTTTCTCCATCATCAAGCCTGACGCTGTTGCAAAAAACGTCATCGGCGAGATCACCACTCGTTTCGAAAAAGCCGGCCTGAAGGTTGTAGCTTCGAAACTCAAGCAACTGTCCAAGGCTGAAGCTGAAGGCTTCTACGCTGAGCACAGCGCTCGTGGCTTCTTCGGCGACCTGGTTGCCTTCATGATCTCCGGTCCTGTTGTTGTTCAGGTTCTGGAAGGCGAAAACGCCATCGCTCTGAACCGTGAGCTGATGGGCGCTACCAACCCTAAAGAAGCAGCTGCCGGCACCATCCGTGCTGACTTCGCTGAGTCCATCGACGCCAACGCTGTTCACGGCTCGGACTCCGAAGCTGCTGCTGCTCGCGAAATCTCGTACTTTTTCGCTGCTACTGAAGTAACCGCTCGCTAAGCATCGGCTTAAAGAGTGAGGGTGAATCCATGACTACATCGACTGTTAAAACCAACCTGCTGGGTCTGACTCAGCCGGAAATGGAGAAATTCTTCGACTCAATCGGGGAGAAGCGTTTCCGTGCCGGTCAGGTAATGAAGTGGATTCACCACTTTGGCGTCGACGATTTCGACGCCATGACGAACGTCAGCAAGGCCCTGCGCGACAAGCTCAAGGCCATTGCCGAGGTGCGTGGTCCCGAAGTGGTCAGCGAGGACATCTCCAGCGACGGTACCCGTAAGTGGGTCGTGCGCGTGGCGTCTGGCAGCTGTGTCGAGACCGTGTACATTCCCCAGGGCAAACGTGGCACTTTGTGCGTTTCGTCCCAGGCAGGCTGTGCCCTGGACTGCAGTTTCTGCTCCACCGGCAAGCAAGGCTTCAATAGCAACCTCACCGCCGCTGAAGTTATCGGCCAGGTGTGGATTGCCAACAAATCCTTTGGCAGCGTCCCGGCGACCGTCGACCGTGCCATCACCAACGTGGTGATGATGGGCATGGGTGAGCCGCTGCTGAACTTCGACAACGTGATTGCGGCCATGCACCTGATGATGGACGACCTGGGCTACGGCATCTCCAAGCGCCGTGTGACCCTGTCGACCTCCGGCGTGGTACCGATGATCGATGAGCTGGCCAAGCACATCGACGTCTCCCTCGCGTTGTCGCTGCACGCACCTAATGACGCATTGCGTAACCAATTGGTGCCGATCAACAAGAAGTATCCGCTTAAGATGCTGCTCGAGTCGTGCCAGCGTTATATGGCGACCCTGGGTGAGAAGCGTGTGTTGACCATTGAGTACACCATGCTCAAGGACGTCAATGACAAGCTGGAGCACGCGGTCGAGATGATCGAATTGCTCAAGGACACCCCGTGCAAGATCAACTTGATCCCGTTCAACCCGTTTCCCCATTCTGGCTACGAGCGGCCGAGCAACAACGCTATCCGTCGTTTCCAGGATCAACTGCACCAGGCCGGCTATAACGTCACTGTGCGAACCACCCGTGGTGAAGACATCGATGCCGCGTGTGGCCAATTGGTTGGGCAGGTGATGGACCGCACCCGCCGCAGTGAACGTTATATCGCCGTGCGCGAACTTAACGCCGCTGAAGATTTGCCGCAAATCGCTGTGAATCGAATCTGAGAGAGGATCTCTATGCCCTTGCGCCTTGCGCTGCTTTTACTCTTTACCGGCCTGGTGGCCGGTTGCGTTTCATCGGGCCATGACAGCCCGTTGCGCACTGATAAAGGCCGTGATGAGGCGCGAGTTGCCTATGTGCAACTGGGCTTGGGGTATCTGCGCCAAGGCATGAGCGAGCAGGCCAAGGTGCCGTTGAAAAAGGCCTTGGAGCTGGACGCCGATGATGCCGATGCCAACGCCGCGCTGGCCCTGGTGTTTCAGGCCCAGGCCGAGCCCGAGCTGGCCGACCGCTATTTTCACAAGGCCCTGGCCTCCCGTCCTGCCGACCCGCGGCTGCTGAACAACTACGGCAGTTTCCTGTTCGAGCAGCAACGGTATGACCTGGCGTCACGTTATTTCCAGCAAGCCTCCACCGATACTCTCTACCCGCAGCGTTCGCGGGTGTTCGAGAACCTCGGTGTGACCTCGATGCGCCTCGGCCAACGCGACAGCGCCCGGCAGCAACTGGAAAAAGCCCTGCATTTGAATAGTCACCAGCCACGGGCATTGCTCGAAATGGCTGAGTTGTCTTACGAAGACAGGCATTATGTGCCGGCACGTGACTATTACGAGCGTTTTAGCCTGCTCAGCGGGCAAAATGCACGTAGTCTATTGCTCGGTGTGCGCCTGGCGACGGTTCATGAAGAACACGACACGGCCGCACGTTTTGGCCAGCAACTCGAACGACTCTATCCCGGTACGCCGGAATATCAGCAATACCTGTCGGAGCAATGATGAAAGCCGCGCACCCGGAAGATGTAGCAGCTAATCGCGTCAACCCAGGCGAAACCTTGCGCCAGGCCCGCGAAAGCAATGGTTGGTCGCTGGCGGAAGTGGCCCTCAAGCTCAATTTGACCAGCACCTCCCTGGCCAACCTGGAAGCTGGCGCGTTCGACAAGCTGCCTGGGCACACCTTTGCCCGCGGCTATATCCGCGCCTATGCCAAATTGCTGGGTATCGATCAGGCTGTGCTGGTCCAGGAGTTCGACCAGTTCACCGGCACCGATGCCCAGGGCAGTAATGTCCATGGGTTGGGGCGTATCGAAGAGCCAACGCGGGTTTCCCACACCATTTTGCGGATTGTCAGCCTGTTGTTGCTGATCGCCGTGGTCGGCGGCGGTTTTGTCTGGTGGCAAGACCAGACCTCCCAGCGCAACAAAGACCTGACCAGCAACGCCATGGAACATGTCGAAGTCGAAAGCGCCGACGGCACCACCCAGATTCACCCCTTGGACGAGCCGGAAGACCAGGCCGTGGTAGAAGGGCAAGCCGCGCCGCAAGCGCCGGCCACTGCCGAGCAACCGGTGCCAGACGCTGGCACGGCCCCGGCTGCGACGGCTGCGGTACCCGCCCCGGCTGCTCCGACCACTGCGGCAGCACCCGTGGCCCAGGCTCCGGTGGTTCCGACACCTGCACCTGCGACCCCTGCGCCAGCCGCACCCGCAGCGCCGGCGATGTCGCCTCCCACCAGCCCTGCGTTGATCGCCGGTGATGGGCGCGTACAAATTACTTTCATCGCTGACTGCTGGACGCAGGTCACCGATGGCAACGGCAAAGTGCTGTTCAGCGGTTTGAAGCGTAAGGGAGATACGCTTGACCAGGGCGGCAAGCCTCCTTTGACGCTGCGTCTGGGCTTCGCCCGTGGCGCGCAAGTGGCCTACAACGGCCAGCCTGTAGACGTGGCGCCGTTCACCAGTGGCGAGACTGCTCGCCTCAAGTTGGGACAATAGTCATGCACGGCGAATCTCCAATCAAACGTCGCGTATCGCGCAAGATCTGGGTCGGCTCGGTGCCGGTGGGTGGCGATGCCCCTATCGCAGTGCAGAGCATGACCAACAGCGACACCAACGATGTGGCCGCCACCGTGGCCCAGATCAACCGCCTGGAAGCGGCGGGTGTGGACATCGTGCGGGTGTCCGTTCCGGACATGGACGCAGCCGAGGCCTTTGGTCGTATCAAGCAGTTGGTCAAGGTGCCACTGGTTGCCGATATTCACTTCGACTACAAGATCGCCTTGCGCGTGGCCGAACTGGGTGTGGACTGCCTGCGTATCAACCCCGGCAACATCGGGCGTGAAGATCGCGTGCGTGCCGTGGTGGATGCTGCCCGGGATCGTGGTATTCCGATCCGCATTGGCGTCAACGCTGGCTCCCTGGAAAAAGACCTGCAAAAAAAATACGGCGAGCCCACGCCGGCAGCCCTTGTTGAGTCTGCACTGCGCCACGTTGAGCACCTGGAGCGCCTGAATTTCCAGGACTTCAAGGTCAGCGTAAAGGCCTCCGATGTGTTCATGGCGGTAGAAGCCTACCGCTTGCTGGCCAAGGAAATCGTGCAACCGCTGCACCTGGGCATCACCGAAGCGGGCGGTTTGCGCTCAGGCACAGTGAAATCTGCGGTGGGTCTCGGTATGCTGCTCGCCGAAGGGATTGGCGATACTATTCGCATCTCCCTGGCGGCAGACCCCGTAGAGGAAGTGAAAGTCGGTTACGACATTCTCAAATCCCTGCGTTTGCGTTCCCGTGGTATCAACTTCATCGCCTGCCCGAGCTGCTCGCGGCAGAACTTCGACGTGGTGAAAACCATGAACGACCTGGAGTTGCGCCTCGAAGACCTGCTGGTGCCGCTGGATGTCGCAGTGATCGGTTGTGTGGTCAACGGGCCGGGTGAGGCCAAAGAGGCCCACGTGGGCCTGACCGGTGGTACACCGAACCTGATTTACATCGACGGCAAGCCGTCGCAGAAGCTAACGAATGACAATCTGGTGGATGAGCTGGAAAAGCTGATCCGCGAGAAAGCGGCCGAGAAGGTCGCCGCTGACGCAGCGCTGATCGCTCGCGGCTGATTGACCGAATTTAAGGATCTGATGTGAGCAAGTCTCTGCAAGCCATTCGTGGCATGAACGACATCCTGCCGGAGCAGACGCCACTGTGGCGCTACTTCGAAAGCACTGTCGCGCGCCTGCTGGATAACTACGGTTACAAGCAGATCCGCATGCCGATCGTCGAGTTCACCGAACTGTTCAAGCGCTCCATCGGTGAAGTGACCGACATCGTCGAAAAAGAGATGTACACCTTTGAAGACCGCAACGGCGACTCCCTGACCCTGCGTCCGGAAGGCACTGCCGCGTGCGTGCGCGCCGTACTGGAACATGGCATCACCGGTGGTGGCCAGACCCAGAAGCTGTGGTACATCGGCCCGATGTTCCGCCACGAGCGCCCCCAGAAAGGCCGTTACCGCCAGTTCCACCAGATCGGTTGCGAAGTGTTCAACCTGGACGGCCCGGACATCGACGCCGAGCTGATCGTGCTGACCTGGCGCCTATGGGGCCAGTTGGGCATTCGTGACGCGGTCAAGCTTGAACTCAACAGCCTGGGCACCAGCGAGTCCCGGGGCCGCTATCGTGAAGCCCTGGTCGAGTACCTGTCGGCCCACCTGGACAAGCTGGACGAAGACAGCCAACGCCGTCTGAAGACCAACCCGTTGCGCGTCCTGGATACCAAGAACGCCGACACCCAGGCCGTGCTGGTCGATGCGCCGAAAATGGCCGATTACCTGGACGACGAGTCCCGTGTGCACTTCGAGGGCCTCAAGGCTCGCCTGGATGCAGCCGGTATTCCCTACGTGATCAACCCCAAGCTGGTGCGTGGCCTCGACTACTACAGCAAGACCGTGTTCGAGTGGGTCACCGACAAGCTCGGCGCCCAGGGCACCGTGTGTGCCGGTGGTCGCTACGACGGCCTGGTCGAGCAAATGGGCGGCAAGCCGACCACGGGCGTGGGCTTTGCCATGGGCATCGAGCGGTTGATCCTGCTGCTGGAAACCCTGGAGCAGGTCCCGCAAGAGATTTCCCGTCAGGTGGACGTGTACCTGTGCGCCTTCGGCGAGGCTGCCGAACTGGCGGCCCTGGCCTTGAGCGAAAAAGTACGTGACCAACTGCCGAGCCTGCGCCTGCAGGTCAATGCCGGCGCTGGTAGCTTCAAGAGCCAGTTCAAGAAGGCCGACAAGAGCGGTGCGCTGTACGCACTGATCCTCGGCGATGACGAGCTGGCCCAGCAAGTGATAGGTTTCAAACCCCTGCGTGGCCAGGGCGAACAACAGAACATTGCCTTTGATGCGCTCGCTGCGCACTTGGCCACCTGCGTTGTGCAGGGTTGAAGCTGTCGAACAGCCGAATTTAGCGATTAAGGAGTATTGGGGTGTCGAGTACTGATGATGAGCAACTGGCCGACTTCAAGGACTGGTGGCAGCGTAACGGCAAGCCCCTGGTCACAGGCGGCCTGCTGGCGCTAGTGGTGGTGTTCGGCTGGCAAGCCTGGACCAAGTATCAGGCCAACCAGTCCCAAGGTGCCTCGATCGTTTATCAGCAATTGCTGGAAACTACCCTGACCCCGGACGGCAAGCCTGACCCTGCGCAGGTAGCAGACCTGGCCGGCAAACTGAAGAACGAATTCGGCGGTAGCACCTACGCCCAGTACGGCAGCCTGTTCGTCGCGAAAGTCGCGGTCGACACCGGCAAGCTGGATGACGCGGCCACCGAGCTGAAGGCCATCGCCGACAAGCCGACCAACCCGACCCTGGGTGAAATCGCACGTCAGCGCCTGGCACAGGTATTGGCGGCACAGAACAAGGCTGACGAAGCACTCAAACTGCTCGACGGCGATGCTGACAAGGCATTCGTGGCCACTCGCGAAGAGCTCAAGGGCGACCTGTTGGTCCAATTGGGTCGTACCGACGAAGCCTATGCTGCGTACCAAAAAGCCAAGGCGGCGCTGTCTGATGAAGCAGCGGTCGGTGGCTTACAAATCAAGCTCGACGACTTGGCCAAAGGGGATGCGTGACGTGATCCGTTGGAAACATGCAGCATTGCTGGCTCTGGCCGTTTTGGCCGCGGGTTGCAGCAGCAACAGCAAAAAAGAACTGCCTCCTGCCGAGCTGACCAGCTTCAAGGAAGAAGTAGTCCTGCAAAAACAATGGAGCCAATCCATTGGTGATGGGCAGGGCGACCTCTACAACCTGTTGCAGCCGGCGATTGACGGCGACAACATCGTGGCCACTGATTCCACTGGCGTCGTGGTTGCCATGGATCGCATGAACGGCGACGTGAAGTGGAAGAAAGACCTCGAACTGCCGGTTTCCGGCGGTGTGGGCGTCGGCTACGGCATGGTGCTGATCGGTACCCTCAAGGGTGACGTGGTCGCACTGGACTCCAGCACCGGTGAAGAGAAATGGCGCGCTCGCGTGACCAGTGAAGTGCTCTCGGCACCGGCGACCAACGGCGATATCGTCGTGGTGCAAACCCAGGACGACCGCGTGATCGGCCTGGATGCCTCCACCGGCGACCAACGCTGGTTGTACGACAGCACCCCTGCGGTGTTGACCCTGCGTGGTACCAGTGGTCCGATTGTGACCAACAACCTGGCCGTTGCAGGCCTGTCGACCGGTAAAGTGGTTGCCCTCAATACCCAGAACGGCGTGCCGGCCTGGGAAACCCGTGTGGCCATCCCGCAAGGTCGTTCCGAACTGGACCGCGTTGTGGACATCGACGGCGGCTTGCTGCTGTCGGGTGAAACGATCTACGTCGCCACCTACCAGGGCCGTGTTGCCGCGCTGGACCTGCAAAGCGGCCGCATCAACTGGCAGCGTGATGCTTCCAGCTATGCGGGTGTCGCCCAAGGGTTTGGCAGCGTCTATGTGAGCCTGGCATCCGGCACCGTTGAAAGTGTCGATGAGCGTTCCACCACTGCGCTGTGGAGCAATGACTCCCTGGCTCGCCGTCAGCTGTCGGCACCGGAAGTCTTCTCCAGCTACGTGGCGGTCGGTGACTTCGAAGGCTACCTGCACCTGCTGAGCCAGGTGGACGGTCGTTTTGTCGGTCGCCAGCGTATCGACAGCGACGGCCTTCGTGCGCGTCCGCTGGTGGTGGGTAACATGCTTTATGTGTATGGCAACGGCGGCAAGCTGGAAGCCCTGACCATCAAGTAAAGGTTTGACTATGCTTGGGGTAACCCCCAGGCGGCCCTGCTTCAATGCTCTGTGTAGGAGCGAGCTTGCTCGCGAAGGACGTCAACGATAACGCGGGTTTTCTGGATAAACGCGTCGTTCTCGGTTTTTTCGCGAGCAAGCTCGCTCCTACAGTAGTAGTGCCAGAGCAGGGCATGTGGCATTTCAAATGCTGCCCCGAGCACCAGCCGCTGCCCTGCAGCGGCTTTTGTATTTTCTGAAATAACGAAGTGGAGAGCCGCATGGTTCCCGTAATCGCCCTGGTGGGCCGACCTAACGTCGGCAAGTCCACCTTGTTCAACCGCCTGACCAGGACTCGCGACGCCATTGTCGGCGACTTGTCCGGTCTGACCCGTGATCGCCAATACGGTGAGGCAAAGTGGCAAGGGCGCTCCTATATTATTGTCGACACCGGTGGTATCTCCGGTGACGAGCATGGCATGGACGAAAAGATGGCCGAGCAGTCGCTGCTCGCTATCGAAGAAGCCGATGTGGTGCTGTTCCTGGTGGACGCCCGTGCGGGCTACACCGCTGCCGACCAGATGATTGGCGAGCACCTGCGCAAGCGCAACAAGCGTTCCTATCTGGTCGCCAACAAGATCGATAACATCGATCCTGAGGCGGCCCGTGCCGAATTCAGCCCGATGGGCCTGGGCGATGCGATCCCGGTCGCCGGTGCTCACGGTCGTGGCATCACCCAGATGCTGGAAATCGCCCTGCGCGACTTCCCCAAGGATGACGTCGAGGAAGAAGAGGGCGAAGAAGAGATCGTTGCTGAAGGCGAGGAAGCCAAGCGCATTCCTGGCCCGAGCGAAAAAGACGGTATCAAGATCGCCATCATTGGCCGTCCGAACGTCGGCAAGTCGACCCTGGTCAACCGTATGCTCGGTGAAGACCGCGTTATCGTCTATGACCAGCCCGGTACCACCCGCGACAGCATCTACATCCCGTTCGAACGCAACGAGGAAAAGTACACGCTGATCGACACCGCCGGTGTGCGCAAGCGCGGCAAGATCCACGAAGAAGTTGAAAAGTTCTCCGTGGTCAAAACCCTGCAAGCCATCAAAGACGCCAACGTGGTGATCTTCGTGATGGACGCCCGCGAAGGCGTGGTGGACCACGACCTCAACTTGCTGGGCTTTGCCCTGGAAGCCGGTCGTGCGCTGGTGATCGCGATCAACAAGTGGGACGGCATGACGCCGAGCGAGCGTGATTTCGTCAAGATCGAGCTGCAACGCCGCTTGTTCTTCGTCGAATTCGCCGATATCCACTTCATCTCGGCACTGCACGGCACTGGCGTGGGCAACCTCTACGCGTCCGTACAGAACTCGTTCAAGTCTGCGGTCACCCGCTGGCCGACCAACCGCCTCACCCAGATCCTGGAAGACGCGGTGGGCGAGCACGCACCGCCGATGGTCAACAACCGCCGGATCAAACTGCGTTACGCCCACTTGGGGGGTGCCAACCCGCCGATTATCGTGATTCACGGTAACCAGATCGAGAAGGTGCCCAAGTCGTACGTGCGTTACCTGGAAAACACCTACCGCCGTGTCTTGAAGCTGGTCGGTACGCCGATCCGTATCGAGTTCAAAGGTGGCGATAACCCGTACGAAGGCAATAAGAACACACTGACCGACCGTCAGGTGAACAAGAAGCGTCGTTTGATGACTCACCACAAGAAGGCCGACAAGAAGCGCCGTGACAAGAAATAACGGCAGCTTTGAGTGGTAAGCGACACGCTGCGAGAGAGGGCTCCTTTGGAGCCCTTTTTTGTGCGCGACCGTTTGTGCCTTGACCCGATGCAATAGGCAGCTTAAAACTTGGGGCTCACCTGCAGGGGCTTTTGATGATCACCAGTAAGCTGCCAAACGTCGGCACGACCATTTTCACCACCATGTCGCAACTCGCCGCCGAAACTGGCGCGCTCAACCTGTCCCAGGGTTTTCCCGATTTCAATGGCCCGCAGGGCTTGCTCGATGCGGTAGGCAAGCACATCGCCCTCGGCCATAACCAGTACGCCCCCATGACTGGCTTGCCGGCGCTGCGCCAGCAAGTGGCGGCCAAGATTGCTCGCAGCTATGGCGCCACGGTGAATGCGGACACTGAAGTGACCATCACGCCTGGTGCCACCGAAGCGATCTTCTGCGCGATCCAGGCGGTGATTCGTAGCGGCGATGAAGTCATCGTGTTCGACCCCAGCTACGACAGCTACGAGCCTTCGGTTGAACTGGCCGGTGGTCGTTGCGTGCATGTGCAACTGAGCCTGCAAGGCTTTGCCCTGGACTTTGAGAAACTCAAGGCTGCGCTTTCCCCGCGTACGCGCATGATCATCCTCAATAGCCCGCACAACCCCACTGGCGCCTTGATCAGCCGTGCCGAGCTGGACCAGTTGGCCGAACTGATCCGCGACCGCGATATCTACCTGGTCAGCGATGAGGTCTACGAGCACCTGGTGTTCGACGGTGTGCCCCATGTCAGTGTATTGGCCCATGAGGAGCTGTATCAGCGCGCGTTCGTGGTCAGCTCATTCGGCAAGACCTATCACGTCACAGGCTGGAAGACCGGCTATGTGGTCGCGCCACCGGCCCTTAGCGCCGAACTGCGCAAGGTGCATCAATATGTCAACTTCTGCGGCGTCACCCCTTTGCAGTACGCTTTGGCGGACTTCATGGCCGAACACCCGGAACATGTCGAAGAGCTGCCGGCCTTCTATCAGGCCAAACGGGACTTGTTCTGCGACCTGCTGGCGCCTTCGCGCTTGAGCTTCACCCGGGTGACCGGCACTTACTTCCAACTGGTGGATTACTCGCAGATTCGCCCAGACCTGGATGACGTGGCCATGTCCCTGTGGATGACCCGCGAACATGGCGTGGCGACCATTCCGGTTTCGGTGTTCTATCAGCACCCACCCCAAGGCCAGCGCCTGGTGCGCCTGTGCTTTGCCAAACGCGAGGAGACGCTGCGACATGCGGCGCAAAAACTATGCGTGATCTGAGTACATTGCCCAATCTGAACATTGCCCTGGTGCAGACGAGCCTGGCCTGGCATGACCGCCAGGCCAATTTCGAACACTTCGAGTTGCTGCTGGAGCAGGCCAAAGGCGCTGACTTGATCGTGCTGCCAGAGATGTTCACCACAGGGTTTTCCATGGAATCAGCAGCCCTCGCCGAGCCGGAAAACGGCCCCACCCATCATTGGCTCCAGGCCCAAGCGGCAAAGTATCAGGCCGTGATAACGGGCAGTGTGATCATCCAGGCCGCCGATGGCAGCCACCGCAACCGCTTGCTGTGGGCGCGGCCGGATGGCGAGGTGTTGCATTACGACAAGCGCCACCTGTTCCGCATGGCCGGTGAACATAACCATTACACCCCAGGCGAGCGCCAGGTGCAGTTCGAATTGAAGGGTTGGCGCATTCGTCCGCTGATCTGCTATGACCTGCGCTTCCCGGTGTGGAGCCGCGATGCCCAGGACACGGACCTGCTGCTGTACACCGCCAACTGGCCAGGTGCGCGGCGTCAGCATTGGAATCGGCTGTTGCCGGCACGGGCGATTGAAAATCTGTGCTATGTGGCGGCGGTGAATCGTGTAGGCACCGACGGCAAGGGTTTTGCCTACACCGGCGATAGCCAGGTGTTGGATTTCCAGGGTGAGACGTTGCTGAGTGCAGGGGAGGCGGATGGGGTGTTTCAGGTGATCCTGGATGCGGCGGAGCTGGCGGCTTACCGTACGAGGTTCCCGGCGAACCTGGATGCCGATAGCTTTCAGTTTGTCTGAGGCTTATCTGTCGCCTGCAAGGGCGTCATCGCGGGCAAGCCCACTCCCACAGTTGATTGGAGTTACCTGAAAAAATGCAGTCCAAATGTGGGAGCCGGGCTTGCCCGCGATGACGGCCCCACAAACACTACAACTCTGACGTCGAACAAAAAAGGCCCCTGGATTCTTACCCAGGGGCCTTTTGCATTGCAGCGCTAGCTCTACGCCGCTTTGGCTTCCAACTGGCTCAACGAACGGTTCAGCGCACTGAACAGCGCCTTGAAGCTGGCGGTAGTGATGTTTTCATCGATGCCCACACCATGCACCGGGCGTTCGCCGTTCACGCGCAGCTCAATGTAAGCCGCCGCCTTGGCATTGGTACCCGCACCAATCGCGTGCTCGTTGTAGTCCATGATCTCCACACCAATCGGCAGGCCCGCTACCAGGGCTTCCAATGCGCCGTTGCCTTTACCTTTCCAGTGCAGGTTGGTTTCGCCCTGGCCTTTGCCGGAGACTTCCACCTCGACAAAACTGTTGCCGTTCTCTTCCTGCAGACGATGGCTGACCAATGCATACGGCGTGTTGGCTTGCAGGTATTCACGCTGCAGCAAGGCGTAGATCTGTGGCGCGGTCATCTCCAGGCCCACGCGGTCGGTTTCGGCCTGCACCACCTGGCTGAACTCAATCTGCATGCGACGCGGCAAGCTGATGTCGTATTCCTGCTCCAGCAGGTAGGCGATGCCGCCCTTGCCCGACTGGCTGTTCACGCGGATCACCGCCTCGTAGCTGCGGCCAATATCCGCCGGGTCGATCGGCAAGTACGGCACTTCCCACAAGGCATCGTCTTTCTGCTGGGAGAAGCCTTTACGGATCGCGTCCTGGTGCGAGCCGGAGAACGCGGTATGCACCAGGTCGCCGACATACGGGTGACGTGGATGCACCTGGATCTGGTTGCACTCCTCGACCACTTTGCGCACGCCGTCAATGTCGGAGAAGTCCAACTGCGGGTCCAGGCCCTGGGTGTACATGTTCAGCGCCACGGTGACCAAATCGACGTTACCGGTCCGCTCGCCGTTGCCAAACAGGCAACCTTCCACACGGTCGGCGCCGGCCATCAGGCCCAGCTCGGTGGCCGCCACGCCGGTGCCACGGTCGTTGTGGGTGTGCAGGCTGATGATCACGCTGTCGCGACGGTTGATATGGCGACCGAACCACTCGATCTGGTCGGCATAGATGTTCGGGGTGGCGCACTCGACAGTGGCTGGCAGGTTGAGAATCATCTTGTGCTCAGGCGTCGGGTTCCACACCTCGATCACCGCGTCGCAGACTTCCTTGGCGAACTCCAGCTCTGTGGCGCTGAACGTCTCTGGGGAGTATTCGAAGGTCCACTGGGTTTCCGGCTGCTGGGCAGCGTACTTGACGAACAGCTTGGCGGCGTTGACCGCGATGGCCTTGATGCCGTCCTTGTCCTGGTTGAACACGATGCGGCGGAACGACGGCGAGGTGGCATTGTACAAATGCACAATGGCTTTCTTGGCGCCGCGCAGGGATTCGAAGGTGCGTGCGATCAAGTCTTCACGGCCCTGGGTCAGCACCTGGATGGTGGTGTCCTCGGGGATGTGGTTGTCTTCGATCAGGGTGCGCACGAAGTCGAAGTCGGTTTGCGACGCGGCCGGGAACGAGGCTTCGATTTCCTTTACGCCAACGGCTACCAAGGTCTTCCAGAAGCGCAGCTTTTTCACCGCGTCCATCGGCTCGATCAGCGACTGGTTGCCATCACGCAGGTCGGAGCTGCACCAGATTGGCGCTTGGGTAATGGTTTTCGACGGCCAGGTACGGTCCGGGATGTCGATGGTCGGGAACGCGCGGTATTTCGAAGACGGGTCTTTGAGCATGCTCATCGGAAAATCCTTGGTTGTAGGGGCCGAGAAAAGGCGGCCTGCCGTAGTACTGTTATTGGGGATAAAACGTGAAGACGAGGCAGATCGATTCAGCCTGGCAGTCGTGCGCTGACGAGGCACAGGCTGCGGTGCTGGCGGAGCTGAATGAGGGTGTGAGAGGTTTTCATGCAGTCAACCCTAACCGCGAGACTGAGGGATGGCAAGCATCGAAAAAAAATTGGTATAACTTCTATTTTTTTCTGATTTGTTGGTTTTTTATTGTTGGTATTTGCAGGTTTTCTAATATTTATTCTCTGTTTGGTTTTTTGTAAGCAATAGTGCTCCACGCAGCCCAAAGGCTGCGTGGTGGTGTTTGCAAGGAGCCCTCAGACGAGCAGGCCATCTATGTTGTATTCGATGTTCACGTCTCCAACGGGTCGAAAGTTGCCGCCCCGTGTGAGTTTGATCGGGGCAGGCTTGGTATGGGGAGGCTGACGAACTCGGCTTGAGGTGCCTTTCAAGGCGGATGATACGGATATCCCGACCGCTCCGGTCTGTTCCGCAATGCCCGGCACACCCACAAAATTATTCATATGCGCGCTACCCACAACGCTCACGAATCTTTCCCAAGGTGGGGTTTTCTGGATGATTTGTGACGCGAAATAGTTGAACTCTGGAAGGCGTTCGTTCAGGTAACCGGGTTGGGCTCTCCATGCGGCGGCCTTCCCGGAGTGCAGGGTCAATTCGTAGTGCTCGAGCCCTATGACGTTAATGTCGTGTTTTCTGGCTTCGATGATGACGTCCAGCATCGTGGGGCCGCCCGTATATTCGGGGTCATAGTGGCGAGGTGACAGGTATTGAGCATGAGCCTCTGTTAACGCCGAAGCATTTAATCTCGAAGAGCCTTCAATAAACGGGGCGCCTTCAAGGTAAATGGTGGTCACACCGCTATTGGCGAAAGTTTGCATCTGATCAATCAGCAGTTGAAAAGGTGCAGGGTCATTGTGTGATTCACCGATTACGATGCCGCGTACTCCCGGTTGAGAAAGAATATTCTCAATGGCCGTTTTCGGCGAGGTGCTCTTGGACGTCAGTGCAGGTACGGAAGGCCGTTGAGTCGCTCCTGCTTTTCGGAGTTTTTTGTAGTGGGCCTTCATATCGCGCCTGTGCCATCTGCGGATAGTTCTGACTGTCGCATCCGTTGGGTTTACAAAGTCATCGGCTGCTGCCCCCGAGAGCACTCTATCCATATATCGTTCGGGGGCTTGGGGCAGAGCATTGCCTGGTTGAACGCCACCCGTCATCTGATTGAGTCGCCATTCACCATTTCCTGCCGATTGCAGAAACGCCACTGTCCTCTCGCTTCTGGAAGCCGTCGCCGGGGCGTTGGGGTTGATGATATCGACCCGCCCGCTGGAGGCGTGGAACGCTGAGTGGATCTGATAAACCCGGTTTTCTCCGGTAACGTCGGTGTACCGTATATACCAATTACCACCGACGTTATAGGTGCCGTTGGACCCTAGGTGCGCCCCACGGATGACGTCGTCGGCTACGGCGTAAGCACTCAGGTCGCGGTTTGGCACGGCGACCGTGGTCGAGGGGTGCGTGGAGACGGTGGTGACGCCGCTGCTGGTGGAGGCGACTGCCGTGGGAGGGATGGCGGGCGCCGGCAGCGCTCTGGGGCCCGAGCGTGCCACCAGCGGGCCGGCTTGGCCGGTGGCTCTGAATACCGGTCGCATGGGGGCCGCACGAAGATTGGAGATGCCTGTGGCAGCCAGGCTGAAGTCACTGTAGATCGTGCGTGCCAAGCCAGGTTTTCTGATCAAGTGCGGCAAGATCTTGCTATTGGCGCGCAGCGCAGTCACACCGGCTTTACCCAGTCGAACACCTGAGGACACCCCTTTACCGATCACGGGTATCAGGTCCGCGAAGATCAAGGCCACTTCGAGGCCGAACTCGATTTTGTTGAGGGTGGATTGCTTCGCCACTTCCTCGCTGCTTACCGACTGATGATCCGCTCGGTCGAGCACCATCTGTACGTGTTGTGTGTACAGGTGTTCCTGAACATCGCCTTCGATCGGCTTCAGGCTGATCGCACTGCCCAGTAGCTTGACCGATGAAATGATCAGTTCAGGGGAGATCAGCGTCAGAGGGTTGTATGCCTTTTCTTTAAGGGCTTCTTTGAATTGCGCGATGTCATCTTTACTGACGGGTGATTTTCTTTTTGCGATATAGGACGCCCACTCACCTTTAGCCAGAAGAGCGTCCAGGGCTTTGTGGTCCGCCACTTCGCGAAAGGTGATGCCGTCGGGAGCCTTGGGGGTGTAAAGCACCAATGCCGAGTCCGTCTGATTGCCGATCACCATCACGCCTTGCACCGCCAACCCACGGTGGACAAGGCTGTTGGCCACGATGTTTTTTCCATCCACTTGGGGGCGCGTGACGGGATTGGGGTGGTCCACTACCGCATCAACCCACTGCACCGCACGCTTGGTGCTAGTGTCTTGCTGGGCTTTTTCCGTGTAAGCGTCGGGATTGAGTTCTGATAAAAACGCCTCCTTGGCCATCGCGTCTTCCAGGTTGGCTTTCCAGGCTGTACGCAATTGCGCGGCGCTGCCAACCTCGGTGTCAGTGGCCATCTCCTGTTTGAGCAGCTTGGTGTATTCGCCGCCGACATCGACGGTATTGACCAGCTTTTTAAGCGCGTCGGTGTCCAGGATCACCGGCTTGCCAGCCGCGTCCAGTACGGGCCTGCCTTGCGTGTCGAGCAATGCCAGGGTCATTTTTACATCGGTAAACGTGCCCCTCTCGATGGCTGGAAAACCACTGGGATTGTCCAGCGCCAGGTCGGTCAGCGAGACGGAGTGCTGTTTGTCATAAAGCGGCTGGCCAGTCCCACGCCCACCCTGGATGCCGGTGCGGGTGTGTATCTGTACCTTTAATTGGTCAGCATCGACCGCTGCGTTCGGGTACTGCTTCTTGATGGCCGCATTCAGTCTGTCCCGTGAGAAGTCTCCCAGTGACGGGATTTTTGCGAGCAGTGGCGCCAGTGTCTCCAGGCTTTTCTCTTGCACACGCTCCAAATGCAAAAACACCGCTTCTTGAACCGCAGACAGGTTCTTCAACCATTGCGGTTGGTTTTTGTCAGTCAGTCTCGCATCCCGGGCCAGCATCGCATTGCTGCCATCGAGCAGATACGACCAGTCAGCCGCGTGATCGATGCCTTGGGCTGAGGCGTTGTCGAGCAAAGGGCTGGTGGTGCTGCCTGGCGCCAATGCGTTGTCCAAACCGGCCTTGGCTTCTGCTTGCTGGCGCCTGACCATCCAAGCCACGGCTTCTGCCAACACATCCCCGGACGATGGCGAGGCGCTGCGCATCAGGTCATCGCCGGAGAAACCGTCAGCCCGGTTTTGCAGGGCCGGTGGCAGGGTTTGTAGCAATAGCTGGGCCGCGGTGCCGCCTTGATCCAGTCGCTCGGCCAGTGCCTGACGTGCCTGGGCGGGCGTTGCAAACTCTTCGAATCCTTCGCCGGGTGTGTACAGCACGACGGGGCCATGAGTGTCGTTGAGTTCAAGGGTGCGCCCATTCGGCCAGGTAGGCGGCAGGGCCTGTGAGCCGTCGTTTTTGGTGATAAGAAACGCGCCCGCCAGCATCGCGCCGCGTTCGGTTTTGTTATCGACCGTGATGGGGTACACACCCAGTCGATCACCATTGGCGAAGTTTTTCTCGCGGGCATCCAGCGTGGGGTATCGCAGCGCGTCGTCGATCAGTGCTTTGCTTTCTGTACTGAGGGTTTGATCGCTGACACGCAAGGCTGCCAGGATCGACAATTGGCGTTTGTGCAGGGTCAACAGCTGATTCAATGGCGACTCGTGCTTGCTCGGGTCTTCATGCACCGGGCTGGCGGTGTTCCAATAGCGTTCAATGGCTTGTGGGTAATGCGTGGCGATGCTGCGCGCGATGGTTTGCAAGGTGCTCGTGGTGGCGGCGGGCAGTGCCAGATCGTCGTCCAGGCTGGTGCGATGAGTGAATTGGGTGTGTATGTCGCGCTCAGGGCTGATCAGTTTGTCGGGATTAGCCAGGATGTCTTGGACCATCCTGGCCAGGGCGGTCATTAGCGGTTCGGATGACTCCTGTGACACCTCATTGCCGTTAATGCGGTAACGATTGATGCTCATTGTCTCGGCGTCCAGAGGCCGGACGGCGGGGAATGCTTCCTCGAGTTGCGCCTGTATGAAGGCTTTGAAGCTTGGCTGTTGGTTGTGCAGGCGCTGCATGTCCTCCGTCAGGAGGGCGTGTTCAACGGTGTAGGCTAATTGTTTGCTGGGTTTGAAATGTTTCTCCAGGTGGGGGTAACGCATTTGCGCGCTGGCTATGCCGGGCGAAGTGGGGACGGGGGGAGTGTCGGGGGCGTAGGTTGAAGCGCGAGCAAGCGCTTGTGTCGTACTAGACGGCGTGGGAAGAGCGGGGGATGCAGGAACCGCAGAATCGATCAGGACTTGGTGTGCGTGTCGTGCTGCCAACGCTTGGGTCAGAGAGTACATAGAATGAGTCTCACAGGTTTCGGATTTCCACTGGTCAGGTCATGCTCATTACGCTCCGTGTAAGTTGTGGAATAGGTGGGTGGTGGATGTCGGATGGTTCCCGTCGCAACTGTAAGAGGTGTGCAACAGCTTGCTTCGAAGTCACCGCTTTTGAGGGGGCGATGGTAAAGGCGGGCAGGTGTGTGGCGTGGCGCGCTGATTCAGTCAGCGCGCCGTCGTCAGGTTGATCAAGACGTTTTGAGGTAGGGGTCGACGTTCTGGTGGACTTGGTAGTCCCCCACCGTTGCATCGGCGGCGAACTTTTCTTCAGGTGCCGGACGCGAGCCGGTGTTTTTGACGGCATTACTGCTGGCGCCTTGCGGTGCGTCATACACGCCTACGCTGACGGCCCCGGTTTGCTCAGCGATGCCGGGGACGCCCTGGGTGGTGTTCATGTGCCTTCTTCCCACTACGGCGATCCACTTTTCCCCAGGGGGGGTCTGCTGAATAATCTTGCTGGCAAAGTAATTGAACTCACGCAGCCGGTCAGTGGTGTGCGCCGCGTTACCTGCTTCACCTATGGGCGTTCGGGTTATGTGCATCGTCATATGTTCATGTTCGAGACCTACGATTTTAATACCATGTTGTTGCGCGGCAGCGAGCACGTCATCGCGTGTAGGCGTACCGCGTTTATACTTTTTCGCATCAGCGGGCGTCTGCCATACCCCATCCACCCCGCTGGCGCTATTCCAGTAGGCCCCTTCCAGGTACAGGGTCGTGACGCCTGAATCTGCGTAACCCTGCATATTCTTTATCAGCATGACGTTGGTGGAAATCTGATCGTGCTTCTCTCCAAATACGATACCGTCCGAGACGCGCAGCAGTTCACGTGTCATTTCGCCGGGAGAGGCGTCAGGCGTCAGAGCCGGCATGTTCGGGCGAGGTCTCGGTGCGACGGCATGATTGGCATAAGATTCAGTCATCCCTTCTCTGAACCAGCGTATCGCCATGCGCCTGTAGCATGGTTGGGTGCTTGAATCAGGTAGGCCTACGATCAGGTAATCGACGAAATTTATATTCCAGTGTTGTTGAATGTGATTTTTCCTATGCCGCCTGCCACCAGGCAGTTGATTGATGCGCCATTCGCCATTGCCCGCCGATTGCAGGGAGGCCACCGTTCTGCTGCTTCTGGACGCCGTCGCTGGGGCATTCGGATCAATGATATTGACGTGCCCGCTGCGGGCGTGGAATGCCGAGTCGATCTGGTAAACCCGGTTTTCTCCGGTACTGTCGGTAAAGCGCACGTACCAGTTGTCCCCCACGTTGTACGTGCCGTCGGGCCTTAACGGGCGACCGGTGATGACCTCATTCGGCACAGTGTAGGCGCTCAGGTCGCGGGTTGGCCGGGCGACCGGGGTGGCGACGGTGGTCACGCCACTGCTGGTAGAGGCGGTGGCTGGCGGTGTGCTGGGCGGGGTTCCCGTCGAGGTGCCGGTCACTTGACGTGGCGCAGGCGCGCGTGCCGTTGTCGACTGTCTGAAGACAGGCCGTAGTGGCCCTGCACGCACACCCTTGATACCGGTTGTAGCCAGTAGGAAATCAATATAAAGCGTCTGCGCCAGGCCGGGATTTTTCATGAGCTTGGGCAACAGTTTTCTGTTGGCGCGCAAAGCGATTAAAGCGGCTTTGCTCAGATGAGTCGTGGTGCTTGCGACCTTGCCGGCACCTGGCAAAAAGTCCAGGAATAGCATTCCCACTTCGACGCCAAACGTGGCCTTATTGATGAACGATTGCTTGGCCACTTCTGCACTGCTGACGGATTGATGGTCTGCCTTGTCGACGATCATCTGAACGTTTTGCTGGTACAGGTGATCCTGGACATTGCCCCTTATTGGTTTGAGTGCCGAGCCACCGAGCATGACCTTTGTACTTTTGTCGGCTATGTCCAGGGCTTTATCGGGCGCCAGGGCGGTGAATGGATTGTTGGGGATATCCCTGACGACCTCGTCGAATTCAGCTACATCATCTTTCTTGACCGGTGATTTTCTGTCCGCGATATAGGCTTTCCACGCGTCTTTTTTCAGTAAGTCGTCCATTGCCTTCTGGTCCGCAACTTCGCGAAACGCGATGCCGTCGGGCGCCTTGGGCGTGTAGAGCACCAATGAAGAATCGACCTTGTTGCCAATCACCATCACTCCATGAACCGGCTGTCCGTAGTCGTACAGGGCATTGGCGATAATGTTCTGGCCATCGACTTTGGGGCGGTTGGCGGGGTTGGGGTGGTCCAGGATTGCCGTAACCCATTGCGCTGCGCGTTTGCTGTTCTTGTCTTCGGCGGCCTGCTCTTTATAGGCCGTAGGGTTGAGCTCCGCGAGAAAGGCGTCTTTCTCCATGGCATCGCTCAGGTTGGTTTTCCACGCCTCCCGTAGAGGTGAAGGGGCATCAGGTGCCAGTTCTTTTTTAAGCAGCTTGTCGTATTCGCCTCCCACATCTGCAGCCTTGATCAAGGCTTTTAGCTGCTCATCATTGAGTATGATTGGCTTGCCACGGCTATCGCGAATCGGGTTGCCCTGGGTGTCAATCAACGGCAGGGTCAGTGTGATAGTGGTTTTTTTCTGAATACTTCTTGGAAGAAAACCGGTGGGGTTTTTCAGCGCCAGATCCGTCAGTGAAAGCTGTTTTTGTTCTGACGAGGTCGTTACGCGGTTACCCATTATTGACATGGCCACGTCCGCTAGGACGAAGTTGGTCGAATTGTCCCGGGTTGTGGTTTGGTCTATTTTCACCGTTAATTTATCGGCATCAATCTGCGCAGTGGGGTACAGCTTCCTGATAGCCTCGTTCATCCTGTTGCGAGCGAAGTCCGACAGGGACGGGATTTTTTCAAGCAGGGGCAGTAACGCGTCAGTGCTCTTTTTCTCCCACTGTTCCAGTTTCAGGAAGATGGCTTCTTGAGCCGGGGTCAGGTTTTTCAACCACTGCGGTTGTTGTTTTTCGATCAACTTGGCGTTGTAAGCCAACAGGGCATTGGTGCTGTCGAGCTGGTACGACCAGTCGGCGGCGTCATCTATGGCTTGGGCTGACGTCGGGTCCGTCAGTGGGTTAGCTGGCGTAGTGGCTGTCAGTGTCTGGGTGAGCTGTTTATTGATTTCCTCTTGCTGGCGCTTGAGCATCCACGGAATGCCCTCTGCCAGTACCTCCGCAGCCACAGGCTCAACGCGCCATGTCAGGTCATCTCCCGAGGGCTGTTCTGTTCGGTTTTGCAGCGCCAACGGCAGCGTTTGCAACAACAGTTCGGCCTCTACTCCACCTTCATCAAGGCGCTTGGCCAATGCTTCGCGGGCTTGGGCGGGTGTGGCGAACTCCTCGAACCCTTTACTGGGGGTATACAGAACCACCGGGCCGTGGCTGTCGTCGAGCGCTAAGGACCGACCTTTAGGCCATGCGGGCTCGGTCGCGAAGGAGCCGTCGGTCTGGGTGATGAGGAAGGTCCCCGCCAGCAGTGCACCCCGTTCAGTACCGTCATCCACGGTGAGTGGGTACACCCCAGGGCGGGCACCGTCAGCAAAGGCATTTTCCCGCGCGGCCAAGGTGGGGTATTGCAGCGCCGTGTCGATCAGTTGTTTGCTCGCCGGGCTCAAGGTGCCATCGTTGGCGCGCGCTGCGGCCACGGTTGCCAGTTGCTGCTTGTACAAGGCCAACAGTTCGTTCTGTGGTGTGGTTCGCACGTGCGGGTTGTGCGGGCTTTGGCGAGGCGTGGTCCAGAACTTCTGTTGCATGGTCGCGTATTGGACGATGCGCTGGGCAATCGTGTGCAGTGAGTGCGAAGGGGTAACCAGGGTGGGCGGCACACCGGTGCTGCCCCGGGTGAAAAAATCTCCGTATAGGTTGTTGCCTTCGCCTGCTTTGTTCCCAGGGTTACGCAGCTGTTCCTGGATTTCTTTATGCAGTGCGTCGAGAAAGGGTTCTACAGACAGCGTTTTTATACTGCCATCGTTTTGCTTGCGCCAACGCTTGAAGGTGAGGTCTGCAACATTGAGGTGGGGCTGGTCGGGAAACAGTGTGGCCAGTTGTTGCTGCAGGAAAGTCTTGAAGTTCGGTTGCTCTTTGTAGAGCTGTTGTATCGCATGGGCGGCTTCGTTGTGTTGCTCTATGAGGCTGCTATTGCGTGGAGGTGTGACGGCGGCAGGTGGCGTACTTGGCGAATCGGGTACAGGCAAATCGTCTGGTGCGTAGGTCGAAGACGCTACGAACGGGGCGGCCTGGCTTTTTTCTAGGTGGGGTGTCGGTGTTCCGGCAGGTTGGTGAAAGGGTCGATGCTGTTCCAAAGGGGTTTGGACTGTAGAACTGGCTGGCGCAAGCATAGAAACAACCTCATCACTTAATGGAAATGGTGTCGTTACGGTCCTTGTAAGTCGCCAGGTAAGTGATGGGGTGTGTTGGGTTGGTTCCGGCTGCAAATGTAAGGAAAGAGGTATGCCCTGTGCCAGGGCATTGGATAAAAATCAGGGTTGAAACGCGCCGATGAATATCGCCGGGTCTACCCGGGCATCGTTGAGGCTGACGTTCCAGTGCATATGCGGCCCGGTCGCACGGCCTGTCGAGCCGACCTTGCCCACCACTGCGCCGCGCACCAGTTGCTGGCCCACCTTCACGTCGATCTTGGACATATGGCAGAACATGCTGATAAAGCCCTGGCCATGGTCGACGAACACCGTGTTGCCGTTGAAGAAGTAATTGCCCACCAGGATCACCTTGCCGTTCGCAGGCGTCTTGATCGGCGTACCGGCCGGCACCGCGAAGTCCAGGCCCGAGTGCGGGTTGCGCTCTTCGCCATTGAAGAAGCGCCGCACGCCAAACTTGCTCGACAACGGCCCGTTCATCGGTTTATCCAGTACCAGGTTGCTCGGCAGGTTCGGGCTGAAACTGCGGTAAGCCTTGATCTGCACGGCCAGCTCATTTTCGATGCGCTTGAGCTGGGCCGGGTCGGGGTTGACCTGGCTTTTGTTTTTCAAGGTGATGCGCTGTTCCGGGTACTTCTTGTAGCCGACGATAAACGGCAGGTTGCGCCCACCGCTGCTGATGCGCTCGTTACCGGGCTTGACCGTCAACGGGATGCCGACAATCGCCAGCCAGTTGTCCTGCTCCTTGACCACCAGCACCGGCTTGCCCTGGTAGGTGGCTTTCGGCGCCGTGGCCGAAGGGCCTAGTTCGACGACGGCCACGCCGCCAGGCACGGGTTTGTTCAGGGTTCGCGTGATGTAGCTGTCGGCGTGGGCGTTAAACGTGAGGCACAACAGCATCAACAGGCTCAGTAGGCGTGGCATCGATCAATCCAATAATGAAAGGGTGACGGGTGTCAGGTGGTTGTCTTCCACCCGCACTTGCAATTGGCCTTCACCCAGGCGCGCGGTGAGGCGCTGGCCGGTGTGGGTTTGTGCGGCGTTGCGAATCGCCTGGCCGCGCTCGTCCAACAGGATGCTGTAGCCACGGCCCAGGGTTGCCAGCGGGCTGACCACCTGCAACGTCTGCACCTGGCTTTGCAGTTGCAGGCGCCGCGCCTTGAGACCTTCGCGCATGGCGCGGGGCAGGCGTTCGGCGAGGCTGTCCAGGCGCTGGCGCAAGAGGGCCAGTTGACGGCCCGGGTGCTGGCCGGCGAGGCGGGTTTCCAGGCGGATCAAGCGCTCGCGACGGGTATTGAGGCTGCGCTCAAACGCACGACGCAAGCGCATGTCCAGGTCATCCAGGCGCTGGGCCTGTTGGCGCAAGCGCTCACCAGGGTGACGCAAGCGGCGGGCCATGCCTTCCAGGCGCAGGCGGCTGTGGCTCAGGCGGTTGCGCATCAGCATCACCAGGCGGCGCTGCAGGTTTTCTACCTGGCGCACCAGGTGGCTGGCGTCCGGGGCGAGCAACTCTGCGGCGGCGGAGGGAGTAGGGGCGCGCACGTCCGCCACGAAGTCGCTGATGGACACATCGGTTTCATGGCCGACGGCACTGACGATAGGGGTAACGCAGGCATCGATTGCGCGGGCCACCGCCTCTTCGTTGAAACACCAGAGGTCTTCCAGGGAGCCGCCGCCACGGGCCAGGATCAGCGCGTCGAAACCGCGTGCGTCCGCGAGTTTCAGTGCTCGCACAATCTGCGCGATCGCTTCGCGGCCTTGCACAGCTGTGGGAACCAGGGTCAGTTCAATGTTCGGCGCACGCCGGCTGAACACGCTGATGATGTCGCGAATCACCGCACCGGTGGGTGAGCTGATAATGCCAATGCGCCGAGGATGCACCGGCAGCGCCACTTTGCGTTCGGCACTGAACAGGCCTTCGGCGCTGAGTTTTTCCTTCAAAGCATCAAAGGCCAGGCGCAGCGCACCATCCCCGGCCGGCTCCACGGTGTCGAGGATCAGTTGGTAATCGCCACGGCCCTCGAACAACGAGACCTTGCCGCGCACCTTCACCGCCAGGCCGTCTTTCAGTGCCTGGCGTACCCGCGCCGCGTTATTGCGAAACAGCGCGCAACGCACCTGGGCGCCACTGTCCTTGAGCGTGAAATACACATGACCGGAAGCCGGGCGGGCGAGGTTGGAGATCTCGCCTTCCACCCAGATATTGGTGAATACGTCTTCCAGCAACACCCGCGCACGGCCGTTGAGTTGGCTGACAGTCAGGACTTCGCGGTCCAGGCCCAAGCGGGCAAAAGGATCTTTAATCATGGGCAGCAGTTTATAGGCATTCGTGCAGGGTTTGACAGAATTGCTCCACCAACGCGTTCGGCGCTTGCGCGCAGGCCAGCGCTACGGTGCTGTGGCAGTCCGGGTCGGCCAAGGGCAAAAAATGCACATTGGGCGGGGCAATGTCCTGCATGGATTTTGGTAACAAGGCAATACCGAAACCGGCCTGGATCAATTGCAACTGCGTGGTCTTGCGCGACATCACCCGCGCCGCCTTGGGGAAAAAACCGGCGCGCATGCACAATTCGGCTGACAGATAACTCAGCCCGCCGCGCTGAGGGTGGGGGATCGAAATAAACGCCTCGTCCTTGAGTTGCATTAATTCGACCGCTGCGTTGCCACGTGCCAACGGGTGACCCGTCGGCACTGCCAGCGCCAACGGCTCGGTGTACAAAGGCACCACGCGCACGCCTTCGCGCTGGCGCAACACCGGCAACCGCAGCAGGCCGACGTCCAGGCGCCCCTCGGCGATTTCTTCCAGTTGGGCTTCGGAGGAGAGCTTGACGATATCCATCGACACACCCGGGCAGCGCTCCAGCCACATGCTGATGCCTTGCAGTAACGCGCCGCTCATCGGCACGGTGCTCGAATGGCTCAGGCGCAGGGTGCCGAGTTGGCCATGGCCCACTTGCGTCGCCAGGTCGCTGGCCTTGAGCAACTCACTCAGCAGGTTGCGCGCCCGTGGGTAGAAGGCTTCGCCGGCGGCCGTCAGCCGTGGCTGGCGTGCAGTGCGTTCGAACAGCGGGGTTTGCAGGTGGGATTCCAGCGCCTTGATCTGCCGGCTCAACGCCGATTGCGCCACGAACAGGCGTTCGGCCGCGGCACTGAAGCTGCCGCTGTCGGCGATTTCGACGAAATAACGCAGTTGGCGAGTGGAGATCACAAGTCATGCCTTTTTGAGATGGGTAGCGAGCTTTGAAGATATTAGTCGCAACGCTCGTCGATGGCTAAAGTGAGTGGCATCTGAAATAGAAGGAATAAGTCATGAGCCCGGTTGAGCTGATGAGCCAGTGGTCGTTCGGCGGTGTTGATTGGCTGGTGATCGGCCTGGGCCTGACGGTGGCTTACATCGTGTTCGGCATTGCCGGATTCGGCACCGCGCTGGTGGCGGGGCCGATCCTGATTCTATTCATGCCGCTGTCGAAGATCATCCCGTTGCTGGTGCTGCTGGACTTTGTCGCGGCGTTTGGCGGCCTGCTGCAAACGCGGCGCGATGTGAATAGGTCGGAACTGTTGCGGTTGCTGCCCTGCATGGCCATCGGCTGCACCTTGGGCGTGGTGTTTTTGCTTAACCTGCATTCGGACCTGTTGCTGTTGTTGATGGGGCTGTTTATCAGCGCCTACGCGATTTACAGCCTGGCGGTGAAAGCTCGGCCGACTCAGTTGGCGGCGGGCTGGTCGATTCCCATGGGCACTGTGGGTGGCCTGTTTGGTGCGCTATTTGGCAGTGGCGGCTTTTTATATGCGATCTATCTGAATAGCCGTTTGCCCAAGGACGCAGCGCGGGCCACGCAAAGCGCGCTGATCAGTTGCAGCACGGTCGTGCGTTTGAGTCTGTTCCTGATTGCCGGGGTGTATGCCGATTGGCCGTTATTGATGTTGGCGGTTTGTCTGTTGCCGGCGATGGTTCTGGGGCTGTGGTGTGGGCGCAGGCTGACGATGCGGCTGTCCCGTGAGGCGTTCGTGCGGTTGGTGACCTGGCTGGTATTGGCCAGTGGTATTGCGTTGATCGGGCGGTATTTGAGTACTTGACCGGTTTTTTTCAGGGATTAAGCTGCCAGCCTTCAGGGCCTCTTCGCGAGCAAGCCCGCTCCCACAGTCGACCGCATTTAATCCTGCAGGATCGCGGTCGAATGTGGGAGCGGGCTTGCTCGCGAAGGCGTCAGACGGCACACCGCAGGACTCCCATGAATTCCCAAAGCATCCTTGTCCCGAAAATTTCCACCTTGCCCGTCCACGAACCCCGCGCCCGGGCGATTGTGCGCTGGCTGGTGCGCAAGAACATCATCAAGGAAGAGCTCACCACTTGCGGCCGCACCGGCAACCGCATGGGCTATGCCCTGGCCGATGGTGCCCGCGCCGTGGTGCTGCACCCCGAGGCGCTGCCATTCAACGAGCCGGTCAACGGTTTGGAGATCATCTACAAGCGGTGCATCTATACCCCGGCCAAGGGCTTTCTCGAAGAAACCGGCTGCCCGGAGTGCCTCAAGGAAGTCGGCGAGGCGCTGTTTGAAAGCCTGGAAGACTGGATGCCTGGCCACACCGATAACTTCACCTGCCCGCTATGTGGGCATGAAGACGACATCAACGGCTTTCTATTCCTGCAGGAATGCGGGTTTTCCAACCTGGGCTTTATTTTCAACAACTGGGCGGAGGCGGGCTTCAAGCAGAGCTTTATCGACGAGTTTGCCGACTGGTTGGACCAGAAGATTGCCTGGGTCAAAGTTGAGCTGTAGGAGCGAGCTTGCTCGCGAAAATCGTCAACGATAACGGGGTGAGTCTGATTTAACGCGGTGCCTTTGCCTCCTTCGCGAGCAAGTTCGCTCCTACAGAAAAAGCTGCGGGTTTTCTCCATCTATCAGTATTACCAAGTTTGTCAGAGTTTTACATTGAGCCCGGCAGGGTGCATGTATATAATGGCGCGCTTCCATTTTCCCGCTCGGGAGCCCCCGCGATGCTGCGTATCAGCCAAGAAGCTCTGACATTCGACGACATTCTCCTAGTGCCCGGTTATTCCGAGGTGCTTCCTAACGAAGTCAGTCTCAAGACCCGCCTAACCCGTGGCATCGAGCTGAATATTCCCCTGGTTTCTGCTGCCATGGACACCGTCACCGAAGCCCGTTTGGCAATCGCCATGGCTCAGGAAGGCGGCATCGGCATCATCCACAAGAACATGACCATCGAGCAGCAAGCTGCCGAAGTGCGCAAGGTCAAGCGTTACGAAGCCGGCGTGGTGAAAGATCCGATCACCATCGAAGCTGAGGCCACCGTGCGTGATCTGTTCGAACTCACTCGCATGCACAACATCTCCGGCGTTCCGGTGCTGCACGATGGCGACCTGGTCGGCATCGTCACTTCCCGTGACGTGCGTTTCGAGAACCGCCTTGAAGTCACCGTCCGCGAAGTGATGACGCCTAAAGAGCGCCTCGTCACCGTCAAGGAAGGCGCCGACAAGAACGATGTGCGCGAACTGCTGCACAAGCACCGCATCGAGCGCGTGCTGATCGTCGACGACAAATTCGCCCTCAAAGGCATGATGACCGTCAACGACATCGAAAAAGCCAAGGCTTACCCGCTGGCCAGCAAGGATGACCAAGGTCGTCTGCGCGTTGGTGCTGCAGTCGGCACCGGTAAAGACACCGGTGATCGCGTCTCGGCGCTGGTCGCTGCTGGCGTTGACGTGGTGGTGGTCGACACCGCCCACGGCCACTCCAAAGGCGTGATCGACCGTGTGCGTTGGGTCAAGCAGAACTTCCCTGACGTGCAGGTGATCGGCGGCAACATCGCCACCGGCGCTGCCGCCAAGGCCCTGGCCGAAGCGGGCGCCGATGCAGTCAAGGTCGGTATCGGCCCAGGCTCCATCTGCACCACGCGTATCGTTGCCGGTGTCGGTGTGCCGCAGATCAGCGCCATCGCCAACGTTGCCGCTGCCCTTGAAGGCACAGGCGTACCGTTGATCGCCGACGGCGGCATCCGTTTCTCCGGTGACCTGTCCAAGGCCATCGTTGCCGGTGCCTCCTGCGTGATGATGGGCTCGATGTTTGCCGGTACCGAAGAGGCGCCAGGCGAGATCGAACTGTTCCAGGGCCGTTCGTACAAGGCTTACCGTGGCATGGGTTCGCTGGGCGCCATGTCCCAGGCGCAGGGCTCTTCCGACCGTTACTTCCAGGACTCTTCGGCAGGCGCCGAGAAGCTCGTACCGGAAGGCATCGAAGGCCGTGTGCCGTACAAAGGCACCCTGAGCGCGATCATCCACCAACTGATGGGCGGCCTGCGTTCCTCGATGGGCTACACCGGCAGCGCCAACATCGAAGAAATGCGCACCAAGCCAGAGTTCGTGCGGATCACCGGCGCCGGCATGGCTGAGTCCCATGTCCACGACGTGCAGATCACCAAGGAAGCGCCAAACTACCGTGTAGGTTGAGCCTTCCAGCAAAATGTTAAGTAACCGGGGCTGTTCTTCAGCCCCGAGTTGTTTCTGATTCATTAGACGAGACTGACTTCATGGCCCTCGACATTCACGCCCACCGCATCCTGATCCTCGACTTCGGTTCCCAGTACACCCAACTGATCGCCCGCCGCGTGCGTGAAATCGGCGTGTACTGCGAACTGCACCCGTTCGACATGGACGATGAAGCGATCCGCGAATTCGCACCCAAAGGCGTCATTCTCGCCGGTGGCCCCGAGTCCGTTCACGAAGCCAACAGCCCGCGCTGCCCGCAAGCGGTATTCGACCTGGGCGTGCCGGTATTTGGCATCTGCTACGGCATGCAGACCATGGCCGAGCAACTGGGCGGCAAGGTTGAAGGTTCCGAGCTGCGTGAATTCGGTTATGCCCGTGTGGACGTGGTTGGCAAGAGCCGCCTGCTGGACGGCATCGAAGACCACATCGACGCCGACGGCCTGTTCGGCCTCGACGTATGGATGAGCCACGGTGACAAGGTCACCAAAATGCCGGAAGACTTCCACATCCTGGCCAGCACCCCGAGCTGCCCGATCGCTGGCATGTTCAGCGACGAGCGTCGCTACTACGGCGTGCAGTTCCACCCGGAAGTGACCCACACCAAGCAAGGCGGGCGCATCCTGTCGCGTTTCATCCTCGACATCTGCGAGTGTGAAGCTCTGTGGACCCCGTCGAAAATCGCTGAAGACGCCATCGCCCAGGTGCGCGCCCAGGTCGGCACCGACAACGTGCTGCTCGGCCTGTCCGGCGGCGTTGACTCTTCGGTTGTGGCGGCCTTGCTGCACAAGGCCATCGGCGACCAGCTGACCTGCGTATTTGTCGACAACGGCCTGCTGCGCCTGCACGAAGGTGAGCAAGTGATGGCCATGTTCGCCGAGAACATGGGCGTCAAGGTGATCCGCGCCAACGCTGAGGAACAGTTCCTCAACAACCTGGCCGGCGAGTCCGACCCGGAGAAGAAGCGCAAGATCATCGGCCGCACCTTCATCGACGTATTCGATGCCGAGTCCACCAAACTGGACAACATCAAGTACCTCGCCCAAGGCACCATCTACCCCGACGTGATCGAGTCGGCCGGCGCCAAGAGCGGCAAGGCCCACGTGATCAAATCCCACCACAACGTGGGTGGCCTGCCTGAGGAAATGAACCTCAAGCTGGTAGAACCGCTGCGCGAGCTGTTCAAGGACGAAGTCCGCCGTCTGGGCCTGGAACTGGGCCTGCCGTACGATATGGTCTACCGCCACCCATTCCCAGGCCCGGGCCTGGGCGTGCGTATCCTGGGTGAAGTGAAAAAGGAATACGCCGACCTGCTGCGTCGCGCCGACCACATCTTCATCGAAGAACTGCGCAAGGCCGACTGGTACCACAAGGTCAGCCAGGCATTCGTGGTGTTCCAGCCGGTGAAATCGGTTGGCGTTGTAGGCGATGGCCGTCGTTACGCGTGGGTTGTTGCACTGCGTGCCGTAGAGACGATCGACTTCATGACAGCGCGTTGGGCACACCTGCCTTACGAACTGCTGGAGACGGTCAGCGGCCGTATCATCAATGAGATCGAAGGTATTTCGCGCGTGACTTATGACGTGTCGAGCAAGCCGCCGGCAACGATTGAGTGGGAATGATGGGACGCCCGGAATTGTCCGGCACCCACTAGCAAAAAATGCCCTGGAGCCCGCGTAATTGCGGGCTTTTGGCTTTTTGGGGTTGGCACTTTCAGCCACTTTGTGCATCGCCAGGTATGGGTGGCTACCCCTTCGACACGCGTCGCCTGACTAATCGCGCGTAAAAATTTTACGGAGAATTTACGCAGCCTGTTTGGGGGGCATCCGATACTGCGCGGTGCTCATTTCGGAACGCTACTGTGATGTCACTCGCAGCAATTCGGCTTATCGGCTTCATCTTAGGTATTTTTTTGATCACGCTGGCCGTCAGCATGGCTATTCCCATGATTAGGCTGGTGGTCTATGAGCGCAGCGACGATCTCTCGGCCTTCCTCTGGGCGAGTTTGATTACGCTTATTTGCGGTCTTCTGTTGATCGTGCGAGGGCGCCCCGATACTGGCCATCTTCGCCCAAGGGACATGTACTTGCTGACTACCGCAAGCTGGGTAGTTGTGTGCACGTTCGCCGCGTTACCCATGGTATTCATCAGTCATATCAGTTACACCGACGCCTTCTTTGAAACGATGTCTGGCATCACAACCACTGGCTCGACCGTACTCAGCGGTCTGGATAGTTCATCTCCCGGATTGCTGATCTGGCGTTCGATGCTCCATTGGTTGGGCGGCATCGGTTTTATCGGCATGGCTGTGGCGATTCTTCCACTTTTGCGCATCGGCGGGATGCGTCTGTTCCAGACAGAGTCCTCAGATTGGTCTGAGAAAGTGACCCCTCGCTCCCATGTGGCAGCCAAGTACATTCTTTTGCTCTATCTGGGGCTTACGGGCCTCGGAACCCTGTCGCTCTGGCTCGCTGGAATGACGCCATTTGAAGCGGTCAACCATGCGATGTCGCTGATCTCTACCGGAGGATTCTCAACCTCGGACGCCTCTCTTGGGCATTGGACGCAACCAGCGATTCACTGGGTGGCAGTAGCAATCATGGTTCTGGGCAGCCTGCCATTCACCTTGTACGTTGCAACATTGCGAGGTAATCGGCGTGCGTTGATCAGGGATCACCAGGTGCGCGGATTTATTGGATTCTTGCTCATCACATCGCTGGCTGTGGGTACCTGGCTGCACGTTCACAGCGATCATGGATGGTGGGATGCATTTCGTATCGTGGCCGTCAACGTGACCTCGGTGGTCACAACTACCGGCGTTGCGGTGGGCGACTACACCTTGTGGGGCAGCTTCGCGGTCTTGCTGTTTTTCTATTTAACCTTTGTCGGAGGCTGTTCCGGCTCAACGGCAGGCGGTCTTAAAATCTTCCGATTTCAAGTAGCTGCCGCTTTACTGGTCAGCAGCTTGAAGCAGTTGATCCATCCTCGAGCCGTGATTCAGAAAAAATACAACGGCCATCCCATCGACGAGGAGATTGTGCGCTCGCTTTTGACCTTCTCGTTTTTCTTCACCATCACGATTGCCGTTATCGCTTTGGGCCTGGCGCTCATTGGGCTTGATTGGATAACCGCGTTGAGCGGCGCCGCCACGGCGGTGTGTAACGTCGGGCCAGGCCTGGGCTCCATCATTGGGCCGGCCGGCAATTTTTCATCATTGCCGGATGCGGCCAAATGGTTACTTACCGTTGGAATGCTTCTGGGAAGGTTGGAAATCCTGACGGTGCTGGTACTCGTAACTCCGGTTTTCAGAAGGTATTGAAATTCTGGATTAGGTTGTTTTTCTGGATTATTCATCCAGCCAGCGGTGGTTTATCGCGCTGGGTGAAGCCGCCTAAGCTGAACTCTCCATCGAATTGTGAAGAAGGAGATTCCCCCATGACAGACCATTCCATCCGAGGCAAAGTCGTTCTAATCGCCGGCGGCGCCAAGAATCTTGGGGGGGTGATCGCGCGCGACCTGGCCGCTCAGGGCGCCAAGGCTGTCGCGATCCACTACAACAGTGCGGCGTCCAAGGTCGATGCCGATGCAACTGTCGCCGCAGTGCAAGCCAGCGGTGCGCAGGCTGTGGCGTTGCAGGGCGACCTGACAACGGCCGGCGCCGTCGAAAAGCTGTTCGCCGATGCTGTCGCTGCTGTCGGCAAGCCCGACATCGCCATCAATACCGTCGGTAAGGTGCTCAAGAAGCCAATGGCCGAAATCAGCGAGGCGGAGTACGACGAGATGACGGCAGTCAATTCGAAGACCGCTTTCTTTTTTCTCAAGGAAGCCGGCAAGCACCTCAACGATAACGGCAAGATCTGCACCGTAGTGACCTCGCTGCTGGGCGCTTATACGCCGTTCTATGCCGCCTATGCAGGTACAAAAGCGCCCGTGGAGCATTTCACTCGCGCCGCCTCCAAGGAGTTCGGTGCGCGCGGTATTTCGGTGACGGCGGTCGGCCCAGGCCCGATGGACACGCCATTTTTCTATCCGGCCGAGGGTGCCGATGCAGTGGCGTATCACAAGACGGCTGCGGCGCTTTCAACATCCAGCAAAACTGGCCTGACCGACATCCAGGATGTAGTGCCCTTTATTCGGCACTTGGTAAGCGACGGATGGTGGATTACTGGACAGACCATCCTCATTAATGGTGGGTACACCACCAAATAAGCCGCGGCGGCACCGTTTTGCCGATATAAGGAAAAATCACCAACGGACAGCACCCCGGTGGCGGGGTGCGAGTACGATGAATGCCTTGGTTTTGCTGGATGAGGGGGTGTTGCGCCTCCTCAGTTAGAGCGGGCGCTATGGAAAGGGATGAATGGATAGGCTCGATCAGTACCGCATATTTGTTCAGGTTGCCGAGATGGGCAGTTTCATCAACGCTGCCCATGCGCTGCAAGTGCCGCGGGCGTCGGTGTCGGCTGCTGTGCAGCAACTCGAATCGACCATGGGCACGCGCTTGCTGCACCGAACGACGCGACATGTGCGGCTGACCGCTGATGGTGTGCAATTGTTGGAACGGGTGCGTCTGTTCCTTTGCGACGCGGAAGACATTGATCAGTTATTTCATGCCAGCCAACGCAAGATTTCGGGGCGTCTGAATGTGGACGTGCCTAGCCGTATTGCTCGTCGGCTGATTGCCCCTGCGTTGCCAGGCTTTTTGCGCCGCTATCCTCGCCTCCAGTTGGCGTTGGGTTCGACCGATCGCGCGATTGATCTGGTGCAGGAGGGTGTTGACTGTGCCGTGCGGATTGGAGCGCTGCACGACAGCAGTCTGGTCGCGCTTCCCTTGGGTCATATCGCATTGATCAACTGCGCCAGCCCAGGCTACCTGCACGAGCATGGTGTGCCGACCAAGCCGGATGATCTGCTGCAAGGACACTTTTGCGTGGGGTATGCCTCGCCTTCCACAGGGCGGGAGCTTCCCTGGGACTGCTATGTGTCGGGTGAGGAGCGGCAGCTTGTCGTACCCAGTCGTGTGATTGTCAACAACGCTGAAAGCTACATCGCCTGTTGCGTCTCGGGGGTGGGATTGATCCAGATTCCCAGATTTGACGTTCAGCACCTGCTCGACGCAGGCGAACTGGTTGAGGTTATGCCCGACTTTCGTGCCGCGCCGATGCAGGTATCGCTTGTCTATCCGAACCGCAGGCAACGTTCGCGTCGTCTTAACGCATTCCTCGAGTGGTTCCAGGGCTTGGTGCAACCTCACCTTGACCGCTGATTATTAGAGAAGTAGTGATCGAATCAAATCCGTATCGAACGGTGTTGTCCCTTGATCAGGCGCAAACACCGTCTGTGCCAGCTGGGGTAACAAAAGAGGGGGCGCTTCGCGACCCAGCGGGAGCAGGCTCCCTCGCCACGGGTTGCTTTGTGTCCTGTAAGTGGCGGCACTACGACTTAAACTGAGGGTGTAGAGAGGGTATCGACAGTACGCTCAGTGTCAGAAAAACTCATCCAGCAGACAATAGAACTTCATACGCTGCTCATCGGGCTCAACGCCATACACCTCGAAAAATGGCTTCACCCATTCCTGCCCCAGGTTGCTTTCAATACTTCGTGCTGCCAGGGCAAGGTCTTGGAACCGATCGCTGACCCCCAGGCGTCCACAGTCGATGAAGCCGCTGAAGCAACCCTCTGCTGCCATGAAATTCGGCAGGCACGCGTCGCCATGGGTCACTACCAGATCATGAGTCTTTGGCTGAGTCGCCACCAGTTCGGCAAACACATCCTCAGCGCTTTGCCCCAGTCGCTCGTCATCGAAGTCTGCCTCGTCCACGAGGCCGGCACTGACGTGCTCCCGTGCGCGTGCAATGCGCAGCTCAAGGGAGTGATCGAAGGGGCAGAGGGCCACGGGTAACTGGTGTAAAGCACGCAGCGCGGTCGCCAGGATGTGAATGATTTGCCCGGCAGGAAGCTCGTTGGTGCTGGCCAGGTCCCGTCCCGGTACGGCGGTCATCAGTAACCAATGGCGATGGACCTCTTTAACTTCATCCAAGACCGCAGGCGCCGACAGACCCATGTGCTGCAGCCACCTAAGCCGATCAATTTCGTCTGCCAACTCACCGTGTTCCTCGAGGGGCTCGGATTTCAGGAACAGATCCGTGCCACTGTCTTGGTGCAGGCGAAAGACGTCAGCGCGCGATTCACCAATGGCCTGTTGTTCAATCAGCGCATGGGGGAATTGTTCACGCCATTTTTGGGGGATATTCATCGCTGTCTCTGGCTTTAGCGCCGCGCCACATCCGAAAAGTAAAACTTATCCAACGTATGCCGCGACTCGGTGTACTCGAATTGCCTTCCATCCTGCAAAAACGTCTGGTTGCTCACCACAATCACATGGCTTTGCCCATCCAGATCCAGATGCGCCTGGTCGTCCTTGCTGCGCGGCAAGGCTTCGATGGTGCGTTGCGCGTAGCTGATCTGCAGCTGCAGCGTTTGCTCGATAAACGCGTAGATCGACTGCTCGGCGATGTCGCGGTCCAGGCCGGGAATCAGGTCGCTGATGAAATGGTTGATGTCCAGGATCACCCGTTTGCCACCGATGCGGCGTACCCGTTTGATGCGCGTGATCAGGGTGCCGGGCTCGGCCTCGATGTGTTGCAGCAGTGACCCTTCCAGTGGGATCTGGGTGAACTCGACCACCTCGGTGCGTACGTCATCACCCAGGTCGGCGTGGGTCTCGTGGAAGCTGACGATGCCGCCCAGTTGGAACTCAATCGGGTTGGGCGACAACACAAAGGTGCCCTTGCCGTGGATTTTTTGTGCAAAGCCGCGTTCCTGCAACTGCTCGATGGCGCGCCGCACGGTGCCACGGCTGGCCTGGTAGGCGTCCATCAATTCGGTTTCGGAGGGAAGGCGCGTACCGCGTTGCAGGCGTTCGGTGGTGATGCTGGCAAGCAGATCCGTATAGATCTGGTTGTATTTGCTCATGGGATGGCTCTTGCCCGGCGTTATGAAGGTGGACTGCGCGTTCAAGGCAGGAACCATAGTGGCAGAGGTGGGGTTTGTCCATTGGACAGCGGTGCGAGCTGGGGAAAAATCTGACAGAAAGCTCGCAGGCATAAACAAAAGTGTAACTCGTACAGACGAGTTGTTGATTTAACTCGTACAGACGAGTACTTTTCCCTTCTCGGCGTGCTGCCAACGACTGCCACCCATAAAAACAATCACAGTGGAAAACGAGCATGAGCCACGACTATTCAACGATTGCCCGCGAGATTCTCGACAACCTCGGGGGCCGCGAAAACCTTGAGCAGGCCGCCCATTGCGTGACCCGCCTGCGCCTGGCGCTCAAGGACCCCAGCCTGGTCAACAGCAGTGCGCTGAACCAGGTCGACTTGGTCAAAGGGTCGTTCTTTACCGGTGGCCTGTTCCAGGTGGTGATCGGCCCCGGCGAAGTGGAAAAGGTCTACGCCGCCCTGCGCGAACTGACCGGCCTTGCCGCCTCGACCATTGCCGACGTCAAGAAGGCCGGCGGCGACAAGACCAACCCCATGCAGCGTCTGGTGCGGGTGTTCTCCGATGTGTTCATGCCGATCCTGCCCGCGCTGATCATCGCGGGCCTGTTGATGGGCGTGAACAACCTGATGGGCGCCAAGGGCATGTTCATCGAAGGCAAGACGCTGCTGGAGGCCTACCCGAACCTGGATGGCCTGTGGAGCCTGATCAACCTGATGGCCAACACCTCCTTCGTGTTCCTGCCGGCGCTGGTGGGCTGGTCGGCGGCCAAGCGGTTCGGCGGCAGTGAAATCCTCGGCATCGTGCTGGGCCTGATGCTGGTGCACCCGGACCTGCTCAACGCCTGGAACTACGGCAAGGCGGTCGCTGGCCTCGACGGCCAGAGCCTGCCGTACTTCGATATCTTCGGTTGGTTCCAGATCGAGAAAGTCGGCTATCAAGGGCAGATCCTGCCGATCCTGATGGCGGCCTTTGTCATGAGCGTGATCGAAAAGTGGCTGCGGGCGAGGGTGCCGAATGCCATTCAACTGCTGGTCGTGCCGATCACCACCATCGTCGTCACCGGTGTGCTCGCCCTGGCGATCATCGGCCCGGTGACCCGTCACCTCGGCATCCTGATCACCGAAGGTTTGGTGACGCTGTTCGAGATCGCCCCGATGATCGGCGGCGCGATTTTCGGCCTGCTCTACGCGCCGCTGGTGATCACCGGCATGCACCACATGTTCCTGGCGGTCGACCTGCAGCTTATTTCCACCCAGGGCGGCACCTTTATCTGGCCGATGATCGTCATGTCCAACCTGGCCCAGGGCAGCGCCGCCCTCGGGGTGTTCTACATGACCCGCAACGCGCGGGACAAAAGCATGGCCTCGACCTCGGCGATTTCCGCTTACTTCGGCATCACTGAGCCGGCGATGTTCGGCGTGAACCTACGCTTCAAGTTTCCGTTCTATGCCGCGCTGCTGGGCTCGGCGCTGGGCAGCATTTTCCTGTCGTTGAACAAGGTGCAGGCCTCGGCCATCGGCGTCGGTGGGCTGCCCGGGTTTATCTCGATTGTGCCGAGCGCCATTCCGATGTTCGTGATTGGCATGGTCGTGGCGATGGTCGTGCCGTTTGCGCTGACGTGCATGTTGAGCATGAAGATTGTTCGGCCTGGTTACCGGGTCGCCTGAAGGTCGCTATCGCAGGCAAGCCAGCTCCCACAGTGATTTGTGAACACATTCAAATGTGGGAGCTGGCTTGCCTGCGATGAGGCCAGAAGGGCCAGCCCCCAACTCTACTGAAGGAACCCACCATGCAAACCTGGCAACACTCGGTGATCTACCAGATCTACCCCAAAAGCTTCCACAGCCACGCGGGTAACGCCACCGGTGACCTGTTGGGCATCGTGGACAAACTCGACTACCTCAAGTGGCTGGGCGTGGATTGTCTGTGGGTCACCCCGTTCCTGCGCTCGCCCCAGCGCGACAACGGCTACGACATCAGCGACTACTACGCCATCGACCCCAGCTACGGCACCATGGCCGATTGCGAGCTGCTGATCAGCGAAGCCGCCAAGCGTGGCATCAAGCTGATGCTCGACATCGTGGTCAACCACACCTCCATCGAACACGAATGGTTCCAGCAGGCGCGCAGCAGCCTCGACAACCCCTACCGCGACTTCTATATCTGGCGCGACCAGCCGAACAACTGGGAATCCAAGTTCGGCGGTTCGGCCTGGGAATACGAAGCGCAGACCGGCCAGTACTACCTGCACCTGTTCGACCACACCCAGGCCGACCTCAATTGGGACAACCCCCAGGTGCGCGCCGAAGTATTCAAGATGATGCGCTTCTGGCGCGACAAAGGCGTGGGTGGGTTCCGCCTGGATGTGATCAACCTGATCTCCAAGCCCGCCGATTTCCCCGAGGACAACAGCGATGGCCGCCGCTTCTACACCGACGGCCCGAACGTGCATGAATACCTGCAGCAAATGCACCGCGAAGTCTTTGAAGGCCATGACCTGATCAACGTGGGCGAGATGTCATCCACCCGCCTGGAACACTGCATTCGCTACTCGAATCCAGCGTCTAAAGAACTATCGATGACGTTTAACTTCCACCACCTGAAAGTCGATTACCCGAACCTGCAGAAGTGGGTGAAGGCCGACTTCGACTTCCTGCAACTCAAGCAGATTTTCTCCGACTGGCAGATGGGCATGCAGGCCGGTGGCGGCTGGAATGCGTTGTTCTGGTGCAACCACGACCAGCCGCGGGTGGTTTCGCGTTTTGGTGACGACGGCGAATACCGCGTGGTCTCGGCCAAGATGCTCGCCACGGCGCTGCACTTTCTGCAGGGCACGCCGTATGTGTATCAGGGCGAAGAGCTGGGCATGACCAACCCCGGCTTCGACAGCATCTCGCAGTACCGTGATGTGGAAACCCTGAACATCTTCCGGCTCAAGCGCGATGCGGGCGAGTCCGAAGCCTCGAGCATGGCGGCGATCATGCAGAAGTCCCGCGACAACGGGCGTACGCCCATGCAGTGGAGCACCGAAGCGAACGCGGGGTTCAGTCGCGGTGAACCCTGGATCGGCATCCCCGCCAATGCCGCGCAGATCAACGTCGCAAGCCAGATGGATGACCCGGATTCAGTGCTGCATCACTACCGCAGGCTGATCGACTTGCGCCGCCGCGAACCGCTGATACAGCAAGGCGTTTACCGCCCGTTGCTGCAAGACCATCTCCAGGTCTGGGCGTACCTGCGTGAAGGTCACGGCGAGCGCTTGTTGGTAGTCAACAACTTCTATGGATCACCGTGCGAGATCCAACTGCCCGAAGGCGTGATCAACGCCGCGAACGAGCAACGCCTGCTGATCAGCAACTACCCCGACTGCCCACCGCGCACGAGCACGCTGGTGCTACGCCCTTATGAATCCTTCGTGCTGCACCTGACGGGTTGAAACACCCCCTGTAGGAGCGAGCTCGCTCGCGAAGATCGCCAACGAAAACGCGCCCCTCCAGGTGTTGCGTGGAGGCTGCAAGTTCTTCGCGAGCAAGCTCGCTCCTACAGGTGATCGCGTCACGCAAGACCGTAAGAAAAAACAATAAAAATAAAAGGAGCGCTTCATGAAAACAACAATCAAGCTGGGCCTTATAGCGTCCTGCCTCACGGTGCCTTTCGGCGCCCAAGCCCTGGAGTTTGCCGGGTATTTGCGCAGCGGTGTGGGCACGTCAACCGGAAGTGGCAAGCAGCAATGTTTCCAACTGCCGGGTGCGCAAACCAAATACCGCCTGGGTAACGAATGCGAGCAGTACGCCGAGCTGGAACTGCGTCAGGATTTGCTGACCCTTGACGATGGTTCGGTGCTCAGCGTCGATGCCATGGCTTCCCTCTACAACAAGTACGACCGCGCCCTGAAGTTCCAGGGCGAAAACAACGGCTCGGCGCGCATGCCACAGATGTATGCGCAGTGGTCCAACCTGCCCAGCCTCAATGGCGGTTCGCTGTGGGCCGGGCGGCGTTACTACAAGCGTAACGACATCCATATCTCCGACTTCTACTACTGGAACCAGAGCGCCACCGGTGGCGGGATCGAGGACGTGCTGATCGGCGGATTGAAATACAGCTACGCGCTGTCGCGCAAAGACAACCTGTACCAGAAGGAATACGCCACCCGTCACGACTTCAACGTCGCAGGTTTCAAGACCAACCCCGGTGGCGAGCTGGAACTGGGCTTGAGCTACATCGCCAAGGCCGGTGGCCGTGACACAAACAGCGGCTGGGCGCTGACGGCGCAGCATGTGCAAGCGGCCTTCCTGGGCGGCAAGAACAAGTTTGCCCTGCAGTACGGCGAAGGCCCCGGCACCGGCCTGGGCTACACCGGCAATACCGCGCTGGACAAGAGCAGCAAAAGTTACCGCGCGGTGGAGTTCTTTGATTGGCAGGTAACGCCGCGTTTCGGCGGGCAAGTCGAGGCGGTGTACCAGAAAGATGTGCGCCCAGGGCGTCAGGACCAGAACTGGATGTCCTTGGGTGTGCGCCCGGCGTATGCGCTCAGCGAGCAATTCAAACTGGTCACTGAGCTGGGGCACGATCAGGTCGAGGCCACAGGCGGTACGCGCAAATTGAGCAAATTTACCTTCGCCCCGACCTGGTCGCCCAAAGGCCCTGAATTCTGGGCGCGGCCGGAGGTGCGGTTGTATTACACCTATGCATCCTGGAACAAAGCGGCCAAGCGTGCGGCCAATGAGCTGGCGGCGGGCTCGGCGTTGTCCGACACCGGCGCCTATGGCACGGCGCGGCATGGCTCGAACATAGGCATGCAGGTCGAATATTGGTGGAAGTAATCAGGAGGGAGTACGCGGGCTAATGTGGGAGCGGGCTTGCTCGCGAATGCAGTGGGTCAGTCAGTGAATGTGTCGCCTGATACACCGCTTTCGCGAGCAAGCCCGCTCCCACACTGACCTTCGTCATCCTCAACCTTGCATCGACTCAACGATTTTTAAAGAACAACACAAACAGGTGAAGTCATGACCACATCTCAACCCCTGGAACTGCTGGCACCCTTGTCCGGGGTTTTGCTGGCGCTGGACCAGGTGCCCGACCCGGTATTTTCCGGCCGCGTGATTGGCGATGGCCTGTGCATCGACCCCACCTCGCAAACCCTCTGCGCGCCGTTGACCGGGGTGATCAGCAACATTCAGGACAGCGGCCATGCGGTCAGTGTCACCGCCGATAACGGTGTGCAGGTGCTGCTGCATATTGGCCTGGATACCGTGAACCTGGCGGGCCAGGGTTTCACCCGGCTGGTCGAGGAGGGCCAGCGGGTGGAGGCCGGGCAGCCGCTGATCGAGTTCGATGCCGACTATGTCGCGCTCAATGCACGCAGCCTGCTGACCTTGATGCTCATTGTGAGCGGCGAGCCGTTTGTGCCGTTGGTGGCCGGTCAGGCGCTGGTCGAGTCCGGCCAGCCACTGTTGCAGGTCTCGCCGGGGCCGATGAAAGCTGAGGTGGACGAGGAGGAGGGCAATGCGCTGTTTTCCAAGCCAGTGACCCTGCCCAATGCCAGCGGCTTGCACGCCCGCCCTGCGGCGGTGTTTGCCCAGGCGGCGAAGGGGTTCAGTTCCAGCATTTTCCTGCACAAGCAAACCCTGAGCGCGAATGCCAAGTCGCTTGTAGCGATCATGGCGCTGCAGACCTCCCAGGGCGACAGTGTGCAAGTGAGCGCGGCGGGGGAAGATGCCGAGGCGGCGATTCACGCGCTGGTGGCGTTGTTGCTCGACGGCTGTGGCGAGACGCTGCCGGTAGCGGTCGAGAAAGTCAGCAAGCCCGCTGTGCCGGCGTCTTCGGCGTCCGTGTTGCGAGGCGTCTGTGCCTCGCCTGGCTCGGCGTTCGGCCAGGTTGTCCAAGTGGCTGAACCGGTGCTTGAGATTTCCGAAGCCGGTGCGGGAGAAACCTTCGAACGTACCGCATTGGCGCGTGGCCTGCGGGCGGCAAACGAGGCGTTGCAAGCGTTGCAGGCCAAGGCGGCCGGCAGCGCCCAGGCCGAGATCTTCCGCGCCCATCAGGAACTGCTTGAAGACCCGACCCTGCTTGAACAAGCCCATAGCCTGCTGGCCGAAGGCAAGAGCGCTGCCTTTGCCTGGAACACCGCCACAGTGGCGACCGCCAGACTCTTCGAAGGCTTGGGTAAAACGCTGCTGGCTGAGCGTGCGGCGGACTTGGCCGACGTCGGCCAGCGCGTACTCAAGTTGATCCTGGGCGTGCCAGAGCGGTCCATGGAGCTGCCGGAGTGCGCCATTCTGGTCGCTGAACAACTGACACCCTCACAAACCGCCGGCCTGGATACCAGCAAAGTGCTGGGCTTTGTCACGGTCGCCGGGGGCGCTACCAGTCACGTGGCCATCCTCGCCCGGGCCCTCGGCCTGCCATCCCTTTGCGGTGTACCCAGTCAAGTACTGGCCTTGGCCAACGGCAAGCGGGTACTGCTCAATGCCGACAAAGGTGAGCTGCAGCTGGAGCCGAACCTGGCCGAAATCGAACAACTGCAGGCGGTGCGCCAACAGCAAAAGCTGCGGCTGCAGCGTGAAGTGGCACAGGCCTCACAGGCGGCGGTCACCCGAGACGGTCACCACGTCGAGGTCACAGCCAACGTCGCCTCATTGCAGGAAGTGGAGCAGTCCCTGACCCTGGGCGGTGAAGGCGTGGGCCTGCTGCGTTCGGAGTTCCTCTACCTGGAACGTAACCGTGCGCCGAGCGCAGAGGAGCAGGCCGACACCTACAGCGCCATTGCCCGCGCCCTCGGCACCGAACGAAATCTGGTGGTACGTACCCTGGATGTGGGCGGCGATAAACCCTTGGCCTATGTGCCGATGGACAGCGAGACCAACCCGTTCCTAGGCCTGCGCGGTATCCGCTTGTGCCTGGAACGCCCCGAACTGTTGCGTGAACAGTTACGTGCGATTCTTGCCAGCGCCGGCTTGGCGCGGCTGCATATCATGTTGCCGATGGTCAGCCTGCTGTCGGAGCTGCACCTGGCGCGCAAAATGCTCGAAGAGGAAGCACAGGCCCTTGGCCTGAGCGAACTGCCCAAGCTGGGCATCATGATCGAAGTGCCGAGCGCGGCGTTGATGGCGGATGTGTTTGCGCCCCATGTGGATTTCTTCTCCATCGGCACCAACGACCTCACCCAATACACCTTGGCCATGGACCGCGACCACCCGCGGCTGGCCAGCCAGGCCGACAGTTTTCACCCGGCGGTGCTGCGCCTGATCGACATCACCGTCAAAGCGGCCCATGCCCACGGCAAGTGGGTGGGCGTGTGTGGTGCGCTGGCGTCCGAAACCATGGCGGTGCCGGTGTTGATCGGTCTGGGCGTGGATGAGCTGTCGGTCAGTGTGCCGCTGATCCCCACCATCAAGGCCACCGTGCGCGAGCTGGACCTGCACGACTGCCAGATCATCGCCCGCCAGGTGCTGGGCCTGGAAGAAGCCGACCAAGTGCGCGAGGCCCTGCGCCTGTACCACGCGGCCACCGTTGAAACCTCACCTGTCGTGGAGCACTGAGCATGTTCGAGAAATTGCAGCGGGCGTTCTGGAAAGCCCTGACGCCTGATTTGGTGGCCGAGACGGTTACCACGCTGACACCCAGCCTGTTGTCGGCCGAGGTGCTGAGTGCATTGGGCGGGGAGGGCAACGTCACGTCACAGCAGCGCGTGGCACTCACGCGGGTACGGGTGCAGTTGCGGGAGGCGGGGCGTGTGGATGAGTCGGCGTTGAAGGCCGCGGGTATACCCGCCGTGATGGTACTGCCGGGCGGCGTGGCCCACCTGCTCACCGGCCTCTAGGCCAAGTGAAGATCCAAATGTGGGAGCGGGCTTGCTCGCGAAGGCGGTGGATCAGTCAATACATGTGCTGACTGACACACCGCCTTCGCGAGCAAGCCCGCTCCCACATGAGGTATGTGGTGTTTTTATAACTGTGGGGTGTCTTGCGCAGGCTTGGTCTTGTCCACACCCGGCACATGCAGGTTGCCTTCCACCACCTGGTTACCCTCCAGCTGCGGCTGGGTTACCCAGGTGAGGATGTCGTAGTAACGCCGGATGTTCGCCACAAAATGCACCGGCTCGCCGCCGCGGGCGTAGCCGTAGCGGGTCTTGCTGTACCACTGCTTCTGCGACAGGCGTGGCAGCATCTTCTTCACGTCCAGCCACTTGTTCGGGTTCAGGCCTTCTTTTTTCGCCAGGATGCGCGCGTCGTCCAGATGGCCGGTGCCCACGTTATAGGCGGCGAGGGCGAACCAGGTGCGGTCGGGCTCGGCGATCTTGTCGTCCAGCTCATCCTTGATCCGGGCCAGGTACTTGGCGCCGCCCATGATGCTCTGCTTGGGGTCCAGGCGGTTGGACACGCCCATGGCTTGGGCGGTGTTCTGGGTCAGCATCATCAGGCCGCGCACGCCGGTCTTGGACGTGACCGTGGGTTGCCACAGCGATTCCTGGTAACCAATGGCTGCCAATAAGCGCCAATCGACTTTCTCGGCCTTGGCATAGGCGCGAAAGTGCTTCTCGTACTTGGGCAAGCGTTGTTGCAGGTGCTGGGCAAAGGTATAGGCGCCGACATAGCCAAGGACATCGACATGCCCGTAGTAGCGATCCTTCAGACGCTGCAGGGTGCCATTCTTCTCGACCTTGTCCAGGTAACTGTTGATCTCGTTGAGCAGGCTGTTGTCTTCACCGGCCGCCACCGCCCAGCTCTGGTTGCTGGCATTGCCAAGGTCGAAGGCCACGCGCACGTTGGGGAAGTACACCTGGTTCATGGCCACTTCGTTGGAGTCCACCAGGGTCAGGTCGATTTGCCCTTCGTCGACCATGCGCAGCAAATCCACCACCTCAACGGCGTCGGATTCTTCGTATTCAATCGCCGGGTTCTGTTTTTTCAGCGCTGCCAGTTGTTCGGCGTGGGTGCTGCCCTTGAGCACCATGATCTTCTTGCCCACCAGGTCGGCGGCGTTGGTCGGGCGCGACTGGCCGTTGCGGTAGATGATCTGTGGGGTGACTTCAAGGTACGGGTGGGAAAAGCGCACCTGCTGCTGGCGCTGATCGCTGCTCACCAGGCCGGCGGCGGCGAGCACCGGGCCGTTGGGTTTGCTCAACTGGTTGAACAGGTCGTCAAGGTTGTCGGCCGTCTCGATTTCCAGTTTCACGCCCAGGTCGTCGGCAAAGCGCTTGACCAGTTCGTATTCGAAGCCGGTTTCACCGTTGCGATCCTGGAAATACGTCGCGGGACTGTTGCGAGTGACCACCCGCAATACGCCATCCTCCTTGATTCGCTCCAGTGTGCTGGGTTTATCAACACAGGCACTGAGCATCAGGAAGAGCAAGGTGGCGATGAGCCATTTGACGCATCGCAGGCGCGAAACAGTTGGGAAGAACATCTGCGCAGTATACGCAAACGGCTCACGGCGCCATATCTCGACAGCGGCGCACTTGTCTGCTAGCCAGCGCAAAACTGTGCTGCAGCCCGCAGAAACGGGGGTTGGCGAGCGTTTGTGACGGTTAAAATAACTGCGCCCAATGCCCTGGATAACGCCGTGATCGCAGGCAAAGCGTGCCAACTGACGTTCGGCGGCGGCCACCGGTAGCGTTTCGGGTGCCGTTGGCGAAGGTTTACGCTAGAATGCACGGCCTCAAAGCACACCCCTTCCCGAGGCTGTCCCGAAGATGTTGATCCTGCGCGGCGCTCCTGCCCTTTCTGCCTTTCGCCACAGCAAACTCCTTGAGCAACTGAGCCAGAAGGTTCCAGCTGTTACAGGCCTGTACGCTGAATTTGCTCACTTCGCCGACGTAACCGGCGTCTTGACCGCCGACGAACAGCAAGTGCTGGCACGCCTTCTGAAGTACGGCCCAAGCGTTCCCGTTCAAGAGCCGACTGGCCGCTTGTTCCTGGTTCTGCCGCGGTTCGGCACCATCTCGCCCTGGTCAAGCAAGGCCAGCGACATCGCCCGCAACTGCGGCCTGGATAAAATCCAGCGCCTGGAACGTGGGATCGCCTTCTACGTGGCTGGCCAGTTCAGCGACGCCGAGGCCGAGCTGATCGCCAGCAGCCTGCACGACCGCATGACCCAGATCATCGTCAGCCAGTTGGAACAGGCTGCCGGCCTGTTCAGCCACGCCGAACCCAAGCCGCTCACCGCCATTGACGTGCTGGGCGGTGGCCGCGCCGCCCTCGAGAAGGCCAACACCGAGCTGGGCCTGGCCCTGGCCGAAGACGAGATCGACTACCTGGTCAACGCCTTCAACGGCTTGAAGCGCAACCCCCACGACATCGAACTGATGATGTTCGCCCAGGCCAACTCCGAGCACTGCCGTCACAAGATCTTCAACGCCAGTTGGGACATCGACGGCCAAAGCCAGGAAAAAAGCCTGTTCGGCATGATCAAGAACACCTACGTGATGCACAGCGAAGGCGTTCTGTCGGCTTATAAGGACAACGCCTCGGTGATCGTCGGCTCCGTCGCCGGCCGTTTCTTCCCCGACCCTGAAACCCGCCAATACGGCGCGGTGCAGGAGCCGGTGCATATCCTGATGAAGGTTGAAACCCACAACCACCCGACCGCGATTGCCCCATTCCCGGGCGCAGCCACAGGTTCCGGTGGCGAAATCCGCGATGAAGGTGCCACCGGCCGTGGCGCCAAGCCCAAGGCGGGCCTCACCGGTTTCACCGTGTCCAACCTGCAGATCCCGGGCTTCGAACAGCCGTGGGAAGTGCCGTACGGCAAGCCTGAGCGCATCGTCACCGCGCTGGACATCATGATCGAAGGCCCGCTGGGCGGCGCCGCGTTCAACAACGAATTCGGGCGCCCGGCGCTCACCGGCTACTTCCGGACCTTCGAGCAGTCCATCACCACCCCGCGTGGCGATGAAGTGCGCGGTTACCACAAACCGATCATGTTGGCCGGCGGCATGGGCAACATCCGTGAAGAACACGTCAAGAAAGGCGAGATTCTGGTTGGCTCCAAGCTGATCGTGCTCGGCGGCCCGGCGATGTTGATCGGCCTGGGCGGCGGTGCGGCTTCTTCCATGGCCACCGGCACCAGCTCGGCAGACCTGGATTTTGCTTCCGTACAGCGCGAAAACCCTGAGATGGAGCGCCGCTGCCAGGAAGTCATCGACCGTTGCTGGCAGTTGGGTGACAAGAACCCGATCAGCTTCATCCATGACGTCGGCGCCGGTGGTTTGTCCAACGCCTTCCCGGAACTGGTCAACGACGGCGACCGTGGTGGCCGTTTCGAACTGCGCAACATTCCAAACGACGAGCCGGGCATGGCCCCGCACGAAATCTGGAGCAACGAATCCCAAGAACGCTACGTACTGGCCGTCGGCCCTGAAGACTTCGCACGCTTCCAGGCCATCTGCGAACGCGAGCGTTGCCCGTTTGCCGTGGTCGGCGAAGCCACTGCCGAGCCACAACTGACGGTCACCGACAGCCACTTCGGCAACAGCCCGGTGGACATGCCGTTGGAAGTGCTGCTGGGCAAGGCTCCGCGCATGCACCGTTCGGCGGTACGTGAAAGCGAACTGGGCGATGATTTCGACCCAAGCACGCTGGACCTGGCCAACAGCATCGAACGCGTACTGCACCACCCGGCCGTGGCGAGCAAAAGCTTTTTGATCACCATCGGCGACCGCACCATCACAGGCCTGGTTGCCCGTGACCAAATGGTCGGCCCATGGCAAGTGCCGGTGGCTGACGTTGCCGTCACCGCCACCAGCTTCGATGTGTACACCGGTGAAGCCATGGCCATGGGCGAGCGCACACCGCTGGCCTTGCTGGACGCTCCGGCGTCGGGCCGCATGGCCATTGGTGAAACCCTCACCAACATCGCGGCCTCGCGTATCGGCAAGCTGTCCGACATCAAACTGTCGGCCAACTGGATGTCCGCTGCCGGCCACCCGGGTGAAGATGCGCGCCTGTACGACACGGTCAAAGCCGTCGGCATGGAGCTGTGCCCGGAGCTGGGTATCACCATTCCGGTGGGCAAGGACTCCATGTCCATGGCCACCCGTTGGAACGAAGACGGCACCGACAAGAGCGTCACGTCGCCGCTGTCGTTGATCGTCACCGGTTTTGCGCCGGTCACCGACATCCGCCAGACCCTGACTCCGCAACTGCGCATGGACAAGGGCACCACCGACCTGATCCTTATCGACCTGGGCCGTGGCCAGAACCGCATGGGCGCCTCGATCCTGGCGCAAACCCATGGCAAGCTCGGCAAGCAGGCCCCGGACGTCGATGACGCCGAAGACCTCAAAGCCTTCTTTGCCGTGATCCAGGGCCTGAATGCCGACGGCCACCTGCTGGCTTACCACGACCGTTCCGACGGTGGTTTGCTGACCAGCGTTGTCGAAATGGCCTTCGCCGGTCACTGCGGCCTGAACATCGTGCTCGACAGCGTTGCCGAGGATGCTGCCGAAATCAACGGCATCCTGTTCAACGAAGAGCTGGGTGCGGTGATTCAGGTGCGCCAGGACGCGACCCCAGACGTGCTCGCGCAGTTCAGCGCCGCTGGCCTGGCCGAGTGCGTGGCGGTGATTGGCCAGCCGATCAACAACGGCGAAGTCAATATCTCGTTCAACGGCGACACGGTCTTTACCGGTCAGCGCCGCTTGCTGCAACGCCAGTGGGCCGAGACCAGCTACCAGATCCAACGCCTGCGCGACAACGCCGACTGCGCCGAGCAGGAATTCGACGTGATCCTGGAAGAAGACAACCCGGGCCTGAGCACCATGCTCAGCTTCGACGTCAACCAGGACATCGCCGCGCCTTACATCAAGAAGGGCATCCGCCCACAGGTTGCCGTGCTGCGTGAGCAGGGCGTCAACGGCCAGGTGGAAATGGCGGCCGCGTTCGACCGCGCCGGCTTCAATGCGATCGACGTGCACATGAGCGACATCCTCGCCGGTCGCGTTGACCTCAACGAGTTCAAAGGCCTGGTGGCCTGCGGTGGTTTCTCCTACGGCGACGTGCTGGGTGCCGGTGAAGGCTGGGCCAAGTCGGCCCTGTTCAACAGCCGTGCCCGCGACGCGTTCCAGGGCTTCTTCGAACGCAACGACAGCTTCACCCTGGGTGTGTGCAACGGTTGCCAGATGATGTCCAATCTCAGCGAACTGATCCCGGGCAGCGAGTTCTGGCCGCACTTTGTGCGCAACCGTTCCGAGCAGTTCGAAGCCCGTGTTGCCATGGTTCAGGTGCAGGAATCCAACTCCATCTTCCTGCAGGGCATGGCCGGTTCGCGCATGCCAATCGCCATCGCCCACGGTGAAGGCCACGCCGAATTCAGCAGCGAAGAAGCGTTGCTTGAAGCCGACCTGTCCGGCACCGTGGCCCTGCGCTTTGTCGATAACCATGGCAAGGTCACCGAAAACTACCCGGCCAACCCGAACGGCTCGCCGCGCGGGATCACCGGCCTCACCAGCCGCGACGGCCGCGTGACCATCATGATGCCGCACCCGGAGCGCGTATTCCGCGCCGTGCAGAACTCATGGCGCCCGGAAGAGTGGAACGAAGACGGCGCCTGGATGCGCATGTTCCGCAACGCCCGCGTGTGGGTGAACTAAGGCCGTGTACAAGCTCGCCTTCTTCGTGCCCGACAGCCATGTAGAGACGGTGAAAACCGCCGTCTTCACCGCTGGCGGCGGGCGCATCGGCGACTACGACAGCTGCGCCTGGCAAGTGCTGGGCCAAGGCCAATTCCGCGCGTTGGACGGCAGTCAGCCGTTTATCGGGCAGGTGGGCCAGGTTGAAGTAGTTGAAGAGTGGAAGGTTGAGTTGGTGGTGGCAGATGAATTGATCGTGGCCGCTGTGGCTGCTTTGAAACTCAGTCACCCGTATGAGACTCCGGCGTATGAGGTGTGGCAGTTGGCGGATTTTTGATCGGCTGGCTGCATAAACAAGAAACCCGCTGGGCCAGTTTGGCCGGCGGGTTTTTTGTTGTCTGCAAGGGCCTCATCGCGGCATAGGTATCTACACAACTCTGTAGCGCCCCAACGGTAACCACGATGCGAAGCGAGCCGCTCTTGATCTTGATCTGCTTTTGATCTCAGGCGCCCCGTTAAACCACGCTGGCCGAACGCAGGCTTGAATTCGTGGGTAACCCGGCAGGACGCCGGGTTAGCCGCCCCGCGCCATGGATGGCGCGTGGCGGCGGCCCACGGATTCAAGCCTGTGTTCGGGCACACCGAGCCTAAGCGAGGTGCCGAGTGGTGGGGCAAGAGCGTTTTGCTTACTTTTGCGCTTTTCAAAAGTGAGCCGCTGTCAGAGCGGAACCTTAGGTGGCCGTTACCGCAGGAATGGATATGTACACGGTCCAACTGTGTTAACTGTTAGGCCGTCTTCGCGAGCAAGCCCGCTCCCACATTTGGATCGTGGGGTGTCAGGTAGATAGGCGTCGGCTGTCTAATCGTCACGGGAGCAAGCTCCCTCGCCACAGATTTAGCTTCGTGCCGAAGTTGTGTATAGCTATGCTCATCGCGGGCAAGCCCGGCTCCCACAGTTTGAACGTGTTGTCCTGTCATGCATCACCCCACTGTGGGAGCTGGCTTGCCTGCGATGGCGCCGGTGCAGGTGCCTCAGAATTTTCCGACAAGCCTTTCAGGTTGTCCCTCAGAACGGGTACCACTAACCTTCGTCAGTCGCTGCCAATTCAGCGACCGGGACTGCAAGCCCGCCGAAATTATGTTGGAGCTCATAAGCGCCGCTATAATCGTGGCGCTTTTCATGGTCATCGCTTTATGGTGGCTGTGTGCGGGAGACCTTTGGGTCTACCCGGGATGCTCCTTCCTTGGTCTTGCAGGCCCGCACACAGCTGCCACCCATCATCTGCAAGTGATGTTGGTAGTTCCCATTTTTTGAGGAGCATTACCATGATCAAAGACAGTCCCAATCCCCCTTCCGATCAGTTATTCAGCGTACGACGCAGTATCGATAGCGAAACCTTGCTCGCCAATACCTCGCAGGACATCGCTTCGCTGCAGGCGCTAACCAGCCAGCTGGCGTTTGAAGTCGCTGGCGCGCAGCGTGATGTTGTCTTGGCGATTTGCCGGATGCTGGAGGGTATTCAGCTCATGGTGGATCGGGTGTTGGACTTGAACGAAGTGCCCGAGCTTAAACCTTCCGGCGCCAGTTAAAACCCATTCGCGAGCAAGCCCGCTCCCACATTTTGATCGGTGCCTGACTTGGCAACGCGGTCAAATGTGGGAGCGGGCTTGCTCGCGAATAGGCCAGAATAGCCACGACATCTCTAGAGCCTGGCACCGACCTCAACGCCACTGACCAACCGCTCCAACGCCTCGCCCAACCACTAAAGTGGCCCGAACCGCTCATCGAAACTGTTATTTCTAACAGTTACCCCTGTTCGCCAATAATGGCTCACTGGCTCCTCACTTACGCAGATGGAGAATGATCATGGTTGTTTCTATTACCAGCGTTAAAACGGCAGGTAACCAAGAGATTCCAAGTGGCGGCAATACGCCTCGTAGAACTTTGATCTTTACCGGTCGCGTCTCTGTTTCTGGGCTTGTTGATATCAAAGATGGCCCGCAAGGGCAGGTCTTAGGGAGTGCGCAAGCCACGGCTGGTACCCCCTTCGAAGTTACTGTGAACAATTTGGATGCCAAGAAATACGAGTTCGTGGCCGTTAACAGAGATACACAAGATAGCTCGGAACCATGGGTGATCACGGTTACTTAAGACGCTTACTAATGTTTGATCGTTCCCACGCTCTGCGTGGGAACGCATCCCGTGACGCTCTGCGTCACCCTTGCGCCGTCAGGCATTGATCGGGTGAGTCACCAACCGCTCCAGCGCTTCACCCAACCCCGATGCCTTGTCACCCATCAACAGGTGCCAAACACCGCTCTCAAGCTGACTCACACCCTGACAGCCCAGCGCAGTGAGCTGAGCCTCAGACAACCGCGAATCATCCCCCAACTCCACCCGCAACCGGGTCATCGCTACCGCTTCCAGATGGCGCACATTCCCCCGGCCACCCAAGGCACTCAGCCACTTCTCAGCCTCCTGCACATTCACCGTTACCGGCTTATCCACAGGTGCAACCGCTACAGGCGCTGCGGCAATAAACCCCGGCATCGCTAAGCGAATTTCATCGGCAATGCTATCGGCCATCGGCCCAACCACCACCTGCAAACTCCCCCCATTCCCCGGCCGCACCACAGCCATGGCACCCAGCGCTTTGAGCTGCGCATCCACCGCCTTGTTGCGATCCACCATGTCCAAGCGCAGCCGCGTGGTACAAGCACCCACACTCAGCAAGTTCTCAGCGCCGCCCAACGCCTGGATATAAGCCGTCGCACGCTGGTTATCACTCATCGCTTCAGCCTGCACCACCTGGATGTCTTCACGGCCCGGTGTCTTCAGGTTGAAGCGGCGGATGCAGTAGCTGAACACGCTGTAGTAGATCACCGCGTAGGCCAGGCCCACCGGTACCACCAGCCAGCCATTGGTGGACTTGCCCCAGCCCAGCACCATGTCGATAAACCCACCGGAGAAGGTAAAGCCCAGGTGGATATTCAGCAGGTCGGTGACCGCCATCGACAGGCCGGTGAGCAACGCATGGATCAAGTACAGAAATGGCGCCAGGAACATGAAGGCAAATTCAATCGGTTCGGTCACGCCGGTGAGGAACGAGGTCAGCGCCATCGACAGAAAAATCCCGCCCATCACTTTACGCCGCTCAGGCAGCGCATTGCGGTACATCGCCAGGCACGCGGCGGGCAGGCCGAACAGCATCACCGGGAACATGCCGGTCATGAACTGGCCGCCTTTGGGGTCGCCGGCAAAGTAGCGGGTCAGGTCACCGGTGACCACCGCGCCGGTTACCGGGTCGGTAAAGCTGCCGAACACGGACCAGGCCATGTTGTTAAGGATGTGATGCAAGCCGGTGACGATCAGCAGGCGGTTGAACACGCCAAACACGAACGCGCCCAGGCTGCCGCTTTCCATCAGCAGCACCCCGAAGCTGTTGATGCCGTGCTGGATCGGCGGCCAGATCAGGCCGAAAATCACGCCCAGGCCCACCGCGCTGAAGCCGGTGACAATCGGTACAAACCGTCGACCACCGAAGAACGCCAGGTATTCCGGCAACTTGATGTCCTTGAAGCGGTTGTACAGCCCACCGGCCATCAGGCCGCTGGCGATACCGGCGAGCATGCCCATGTTGATGGTGGTGTCCATCACCTTGAGCGTGGAGATCATCACCAGGTAGCCAATCGCCCCGGCCAGGCCCGCAGTGCCGTTGTTGTCACGGGCAAACCCCACGGCGATGCCGATGGCGAAGATCAGCGCCAGGTTGGCGAAGATCGCCTGGCCGGCGTCGTGCATCACCGCAATGTTGAGCAAGTCGGTGTCGCCCAGGCGCAGCAACAGGCCGGCAATCGGCAGGATCGCAATCGGCAGCATCAGTGCGCGGCCCAGGCGTTGCAGGCCTTCGATAAAGTGTTGGTACATGGCGTGTCTCCCTATTCTTGTTGTTTTCAGCTCAGCGGCCAGTGGTGTTGACAGGCTTGGCGAACGGCCTTGGCGCTGCTCAGGTTGAGCAGCTCCTGGCTCAGTTGCCGGCATTGCGCCGCGTCCAGGTGGCGAACGCGGTCCTTGATCTCTCCGATCTGCGGCGGGCTCACCGACAGCTCGGTGACGCCCAGGCCGACCAGTACGGGCGTGGCCAGCGGGTCAGAGGCCAACGCACCGCACACGCCAACCCAACGGCCATGCTTGGCCGCGCCGGCGCAGGTTTGGGCGATCAGCCGCAACAACGCCGGGTGCAGCGCGTCGACACGGGCGGCCAGGCCTGCGTGGTCGCGGTCCATGGCCAGGGTGTACTGGGAAAGGTCATTGGTGCCGATGGACAAAAAGTCCGCATGTTCGGCCAGCTGTTCAGCCATCAGCGCAGCGGCGGGCACTTCGATCATCACCCCCAGTTCGGGGCGCTGGCTCAAACCCAACTCGGCGCACAGTTCATCCAGGCGCTGGCGGATGTGCAGCAGTTCGTCCACCTCGCTGACCATTGGCAACAGGATGCGGCAACGCGCCAGCGGCGAGACTTGCAACAGGGCGCGCAGTTGCTGGTCGAGCAGTTCCGGGCGTACCTGGGCCATGCGAATGCCGCGCAGGCCCAGCACCGGGTTGGCCTCGACGGGCAGCGGCAGGTAGTCGAGTTGCTTGTCGCCGCCCACATCGATGGTGCGGATGATCACCGACTTGTCACCCATGGCGTCTAGCACAGCCTGATAAGCCTGGCGTTGTTCCTGCTCATCCGGCGCGGTGCGACGGTCGACAAACAGGAATTCGGTGCGCAGCAGGCCGACGCCATCGGCGCCGTTTGCAAACGCCAGTTGGGCTTCGCTGCTGGAGGCGACATTGGCGGCGATTTCGATGGTCACGCCATCGCGGGTACTCGCCGCTTGCTGGGCTTGGGCCTGCTGTTGCTGACGTCGCAGTTTTTGTGTTTCGCGAATCTGGTGCACTTCGGCATGGCGCGCGTCGCTGGGGGCCAGTTCCAGGCGGCCATTGGCGGCGTCGAGCACCACCCGTTGGCCTTGGGGCACGTCGAGCACTTCATCGCCCAATGCCACCACACAGGGCAAGCCTTTGCCCCGCGCCAAAATGGCCACATGGGAGGTCGCGCCGCCTTCGGCCATGCAGATGCCCGCTGCGTTTTGCGTGCTCAGTTGCAGCAAGTCCGAGGGCGTCAGTTCATGGGCGCTGACAATCGCCCCGGCCGGCAATTCGAAGTGCCAGGCTTCACCCAGCAACGCACGCAATACCCGTTGTTGCAGGTCGCGCAGGTCGTTGGCGCGCTCGGCGAACAGCGGCTTGCCCAAGGCCAGCAGCACGGCGCATTGGGCCTGGATCGCATCGCGCCAGGCGTGGGTGGCGGCGCTGCCCTGTGCGATGGCGGCGGTGGCCGCGTCGAGCAATGCGGGGTCTTCCAGCAGGGCGAGGTGGGCGGCGAAGATCTCTTCTTCTTCGACATTCTTGCGTTGGCGAGCGTGGTCCAGGGTGCTGCGGATTTCACCGCGCACTTGTTCAAGGGCCGCATCCAGCTGTTGCCGTTGCTCGCCGACATTATGGCTGCCGGTGTCTTGCGGTAGCTCGATGCCCGTGAGGCGGAACAACGGCCCACACACCAGGCCCGGTGCCGCGCACACGCCTTGCAGTACATTGGCTTCGGTATTCACGCGGCGGGGCGTGGCCACGACCGGCGCGTGATGTTCATCGTGCACCACCACAGACAGCGCGGTAATCAGTGCCTGCAACGCGGCGTCGCAATCGGTGCCACGGCAGGTCACCCGCACCTCGTCGCCTTCGCCAATGCCCAGCCCCATCAGGCCGATCAGGCTGTCACACGCCGCTGACTTATCGCCGATGTGCAGCTGCGATTGGCTGCTGAAACCTTGCGCGGTCTTGCGCACCAGTGCGGCAGGGCGCGCATGCAAACCGCCGCGGTGGGTGATGCGCACGCTGGCGCTGGCTTCGGCGCTGGAGTTATCCACAGCTGCTTGCACGGCGGTGGCCGACCGCGGGGCCAACTGCATCAGCGGCTCGCCGGCCTTGACGCTTTTCACTGCCAGAGGCGTCAGCGCAAAACGCTCGCTGTTGGTGAGGATGATCAGGCTCACCAGGCTCTTGCACTGGCGCGCAATGCGGTCCAGATCAAACTGCACCAGCGCCTGGCCCTGGCTCACCCGTGCACCTTCCTTCACCAGCAAGGCAAAGCCTTCGCCATTGAGTTGCACGGTGTCGATGCCGATGTGCATCAACACTTCGGCACCGTTGTCGGCGCGCAGGGTCAGGGCATGCCCGGTGCGGGCGACATGGATGATCACGCCGTCACAGGGCGCCTGCAGGCAATCGTTCAGCGGGTCGATAGCGAGACCGTCGCCCATGGCACCGCTGGCGAACACTTCGTCGGGGACGCGGCTCAGGGCCAGCACCGGCCCACTCAAGGGGGCGCTAAGGGTCAATGGATTATTGTTGTTGGGCATGGGCACGGTACTCATCAGGAAAACGCCGCTTTAGTGCGTGCGGGTGACTTTGCTCAGGTGGCGCGGCTGGTCCGGGTCCATGCCACGCGCCTCGGCAAGGCCGGCGGCCATCACGTAGAAACTCTGGATCGCCAGGATCGGATCCAGGCTCGGGTGTTCAGCGCGGCTCAGGGTCAGGTCGCGTTCGGCGATGTCATCCGGCGCAGCCAGCAGCACGCGGGCACCGCGTTGGCGCATATCGGCGGCCAGGCTCAACAGGCCGGCCTGCTCGGCGCCGCGTGGGGCGAACACCAGCAGGGGGTAGTTCTCGTCGATCAGCGCCATCGGCCCGTGGCGCACTTCGGCGCTGCTGAAGGCTTCGGCCTGGATCGCCGAGGTTTCCTTGAGCTTGAGCGCGGCTTCCTGGGCGATGGCAAACCCGGCGCCTCGACCGATCACCATCAAGCGCTGGCTACCTTTGAGCGCGTCGATGGCCGTGCGCCAATCCTGTCTGGCCGCGTCACGCAGGCCCTCGGGCAAGGCCTGGCAGGCTTGCAGCAAGTCGGCTTCTTGATTCCAGTGGCCGATCAGCTGCGCGCTGGCGCTGAGGGTGGCGATAAAGCTCTTGGTGGCGGCCACGCTGAGTTCCGGCCCGGCGCACAGCGGCACGTGGAATTCACAGGCGGCTTCCAGCGGCGAGTCTTCGGCGTTGACCAGTGAGATGCTCAGGGCGCCACGTTTGCGCAACAGGCGCAGGCTGTTGACCAGATCCGGGCTCTGCCCCGACTGGGAGAACCCAAACGCCACTTGGCCGCTGACTTTCATCGGCGCCTGCAACAGGGTCACCACCGACATCGGCAACGACGCCACCGGAATGCCCACATGCTGCATGGTCAGGTAGGCGAAGTAGCTGGCGGCATGGTCGGAACTGCCACGGGCGATGGTCATCGCCACTTGCGGTGGCTGGCGGCGCAGGCGGCCGGCGATTTCTTCCAGCATCGGGTCCAGGCGTTGCAGTTGGGCCGCGACGGCGTCGCAGGAGGCCAGGGCCTCTTCAAGCATTTTTGAAGTCAATGGTGTCTCCTTCGACCATTACGTCGGTGAGTGTCAGGGAGCGGTCCAGGCGCACGCAGTCGGCAAAGCTGCCGGGTTGCAGGCGGCCGCGTTCTTCCAGGCCCAGGTAGTCCGCAGGAAATTGCGACAGGCGTTGTGAGGCTTCACTGAGCGGCAGGCCGATTTTCAGCAGGTTGCGCAGCGCCTGATCCATGGTCAGGGTGCTGCCGGCCAGGGTGCCGTCGGCCAGGCGCACGCCACCCAGGCATTTGGTCACGGTGTGGCTGCCCAGCTTGTATTCGCCGTCGGGCATGCCGGCGGCGGCGGTGGAGTCAGTGACGCAGTACAGGCAGGGGATCGAGCGCAGCGCCACGCGCATGGCGCCGGGGTGCACATGCAGCAAGTCGGGGATCAGCTCGGCGTACTGGGCGTGGGCCAGCGCGGCGCCGACGATGCCGGGTTCGCGGTGATGCAGCGGGCTCATGGCGTTGTACAAATGGGTGAAGCTGGTGGCGCCGGCGGCCAGGGCCGCAACGCCTTCTTCATAGCTGCCCAGGGTGTGGCCGATCTGCATGCGCACGCCGCGTTCGCTGAGGGCGCGGATCAGGCCGTCGTGGCCGGCGATTTCCGGGGCGATGGTGATCACCCGGATCGGCGCCAGGCGCAGGTAGGCTTCCACTTCCTGCATCAACGCGGTGTGGGCGAAGTTGGGTTGGGCGCCGAGTTTTCCCGGATTGATGTAGGGGCCTTCCAGGTGCACGCCGAGTACGCGGGCGCTGCCGGCTGGGCGCTGTTCGCAGAACGTGCCGAGTTCACCGAGTACCCAGGAGATTTCTTCCACCGGCGCCGTCATGGTGGTGGCCAGCAGCGAGGTGGTGCCAAAACGCACGTGGGTACGGGTAATGGTCTCGAAGGCGTGAGCACCTTCCATGATGTCGGCACCGCCACCGCCGTGTACGTGCAGGTCGATAAAGCCCGGCAGCAGGTAGGGCAGGTCGTTGTCGGCCGGGTCGCACGGCGTGCCGTCAATGGCGACCACCTTGCCGTGCTCGTGCACCAGGCGACCGCGCATCCAGCCGCTGGGCGTGAGGATATTGTCTTCAGTCATGGGCAGTTCTCTAAGTTCGCCTTCAGGCGGAGTAGTCATGGCGGCGCAGCTCTGCGACAAAGTCGTAGTAGTCGTTGCGGCAATAGGTGTCGGTGATTTCAATCGGCGTGTTGTCGGCGGTGTAGCCCACGCGGGTCATCAGCAGCATGGCGGTGCCGGGGGCGATGCCGACCAGTGCGGCGAACTCGTCCGAGGCATTGATCGCCTGGATGTGCTGCAAGGCGCGCACGATGGGTTTTCCGATGCTTTCCAGGTATTCGTACAACGAATTGCCGATGGCTTGGGGGTGGGGCAACACCGACGCCGGCATGGCGGTCATTTCAATCGCCATCACCGTGTCATCGGCTTTGCGCAGGCGCTTGAGGCGCGCCACTTTGTCGGTGGGCGACAGGCCCAGGCGGATCAGTTCTTCATGGGTTGGCGGGGTAATGTCGCGCTCCAGCCACTGGGACGTGGGCACAAACCCCTTGAGCCGCAGCATTTCGCTGAACCCCGACAGGCGCGACAAGGGTTGTTCCAGGCGCGGCGTGATAAAGGTGCCGGAGCCTTGGCTGCGACGGATCAGGCCTTGAGCCAGCAACACTTCCAGCGCTTTACGAGCGGTGACCCGCGAGATGCTCAACTGCTCGCTGAGGGCGCGTTCCGAAGGCAGGGCCTGTTCGGATTTCCACTGGCCGGCATGGATCGCTGCTTCAAGGCTGCGGGCCAGTTGCAGGTACAGCGGCGTGGATTGCTTGTCGTCGGGGCGCAGGGCCAGGATGGGGTTCATCTGTCAGGTTTCCGATGCGTTATTGGAGTGTTGTCGCCCGGTAATGGCCGAAAACTAATACCACTTAAATACCATGTCAATGCTACCAAAACGGTGCGAATCCCGGTTTCAGGGCACTTTAATGGGGCTTGATATCAAGTGGTATTAGAGAGGTCTTTGTGGCGCGCACAAGTGCAGGGTCCCGCGCGGTGAACTGGTATTCACCGGCAGGCGCTGCCTGGGGCAGGAATTATTTTCGAATTATTTTACGAACGGCGTGGGATTACGGCCGAATCTCGATGAGGGTGCCGTCTTTGACCAGGTTCCACACTTCGCGCATATCTACGTTGCGCATGCCGATGCAGCCGTCAGTCCAGTCCAGGGTGTGGAACCACTGTTCCGGGTAGTCTTCGGTGTCGGGGGTGCCGTGGATCATGATCATGCTGCCCGGCTTCACGCCTTCGCGGCGGGCGCGGGCGGCGTCGCTGATGTTGGGGTAGGAAATGTGCATGGCCAGGTTGAAGCGGTCGCTGGTCTTGCGCCAGTCGAGCCAGTAGAGGCCTTCGGGTGTGCGGCGGTCGCCTTCGATCAGCTTGTGGCCCTTGGGGTTCTTGCCCAGGGAAATGCGATAGGTCTTGAACGGCTTGCCGTCGTTGATCAGCTGCAGCTGGTGGGCGGACTTGAGGACCAGGACTTTCTCGACCGTTTTACCGTCAAGGGTTTGTACCGTGGAGGCCGGGGACAGCGTGGCGAACGATAGGCAGATCAGAGCAAGCAACCAACGCATTGAAACGGTATCCCTTTGGCGACATTGGCCGGCTTGTTATTGGGCGGGCTTGGACAGCGGTGGCACAGACTCGCTGCGCACCGGGTAGGCCTGTTGGCGACGGTCAGCGAAGAAGCATTCTAAGGTACGCCCGACCGTGCGGAAAGCCAGCTCGGACCAAGGGATGTCGGCTTCGTCGAACAGCTTCACTTCCAGGCTTTCCTGGCCTGCGGCGAAGTCCAGGTCGATCAGTTCAGCGCGGTAGAAGATATGCACCTGGCTGATGTGCGGCACATTGATCAAGGTATAGAGGCTCAGGTTGCGCACGCGAGCGCAGGCTTCTTCCAGGGTTTCACGCATGGCCGCCTGTTCGACGGTCTCGCCATTTTCCATAAAGCCTGCGGGCAGGGTCCAGTAACCCAGGCGTGGCTCGATGGCGCGGCGGCACAGCAGCACTTGGTCGCCCCATACCGGCACCGTACCGGCGACGATGTTGGGGTTCTGGTAATGAATGGTCGAGCAGTGGTCGCATACATAACGCAGGCGTGCGTCGCCTTCGGGAATGCGTTGGGTCACCGGTTTGCCGCACTGGCTGCAGAAATTCATGCTGGGGTTCCTGGACAATGGGCACATCTTGGCTCGGTGCCGGGCGTTCCTGCAAGTTGTCGTTTCGCGACAGCCCTGCGGTTTTGGGGTTGGGCGCTCGCACGCTTTGGTGCATGATGCAAGGTAGCCAACAGACCGAGATGACTCATGCTGGACGAGCTACTTCGCCGGGTAAGCAATCACACCCCCCATACCCTGGAAACCGACGGGCGTTTCCCCGAGGCGGCGGTGCTGGTGCCGATTACCCGCAGTGACGAACCCGAGCTGATCCTGACCCTGCGCGCCAGCGGCCTGTCGACCCACGGTGGCGAAGTGGCCTTTCCCGGCGGGCGCCGCGACCCCGAAGACCCAGACCTGATCTTTACCGCCTTGCGCGAAGCCGAAGAAGAAATCGGCCTGCCGCCGGGGCTGGTTGAAGTCATCGGCCCGTTGAGCCCGCTCATTTCCCTGCACGGCATCCGCGTAACCCCCTATGTGGGCGTGATCCCCGATTACGTCGAATACCTGGCCAACGACGCCGAGATTGCCGCGGTTTTCAGCGTGCCTTTGGACTTTTTCCGACAGGACCCACGCGAACATACCCACCGTATTGATTACCAGGGCCGCAGTTGGTATGTGCCCAGCTACCGGTTCGGCGAATACAAAATCTGGGGGCTGACGGCGATCATGATCGTCGAGCTGATCAACCTGCTCTATGACGATGCCAAGATCAGCCTGCACCAGCCGCCCAAGAGCTTCATCAATCTATAAGCCATCGCTTAAATGGCATGCCGTGAGGAAAAACCATGAAATACCGCCTGGGCGACGCCCGCGTCGAGACGCACCCCCACAGTTGGGTGGCACCCAATGCCACCTTGGTGGGCAAGGTCAAGCTGGAGGAGGGCGCCAACGTCTGGTTCAACGCGGTATTGCGTGGCGATAACGAACTGATCCTGATCGGCAAGAACAGCAACGTGCAGGACGGCAGCGTGATGCACACCGACATGGGCTACCCGCTGACCCTCGGCACCGGCGTGACCATCGGTCATAACGCCATGCTGCACGGCTGCACGGTCGATGACTACAGCCTGATCGGCATCAACGCGGTGATCCTCAATGGCGCCAAGATCGGCAAGCACTGCATCATCGGCGCCAACTCGCTGATCGGTGAGGGCAAGGAAATCCCTGACGGCTCGCTGGTCATGGGCTCGCCGGGCAAAGTGGTGCGTGAGCTGACCGAGGCGCAAAAGCGCATGCTCGAAGCCAGCGCCGCGCACTATGTGCATAACGCGCAGCGTTATGCCCGTGATCTGGCTGAGCAGCAGGAATGAGCACAATTGAACGACCGGTCGCCTCGCCCTGCGTGAGCATTTGCGCGCTGGATGATGACGATATCTGCACTGGCTGCCAGCGCAATGTGGATGAGATCACGCGCTGGAGCCGCATGGACAACGCCGAGCGCCGGGTGGTGCTGGGGTTGTGCCATGAACGGGCGGTGGCGAGTGGGATGATGTGGATGACCCCTGGGAAATCTGGCGCCTGACAGGCCGCCATCGCAGGCAAGCCAGCTCCCACCCTTGATGTGTGAATACCCTCAAATGTGGGAGCTGGCTTGCCTGCGATGAGGCCCTGCCAGACGACATCCTTGTAATTGTGTACCCTGTGCGGCATTACCCACAGGTCCATCCCCATGTTTTTCCTGATCGCCTACATCAGCAGCGTCGTGCTGATCAACTTCGCCTTCTCCACCGCCCCGCACCTGGACGTTATCTGGTCCGCTTGGGGTGGCCTGGTATTTATCCTGCGCGACATGGTGCAAACCCGCTTCGGCCATGGCGCAATCATCGCCATGCTGGCGGCGCTGGTGCTGTCCTATATCACCTCCGACCCGTCCATCGCCCTGGCCAGTGCCACGGCGTTTGCGGTGTCCGAGTGCATTGACTGGCTGGTATTCAGCATCACCAAGCGCCCGCTGCATGACCGCCTGTGGATAAGTTCGGCGCTGAGCATTCCCCTCGATACCTTTATCTTTTTCGGCCTGATCGGCGCACTGACGCCGGCGGTGGCGGGCACTGCACTGGTGTCCAAATTCGCCGGGGTCACCGTGGTCTGGCTGATCATGGCCTGGCGCATCCGCCGGCGGGCCGTCGCCAACTGAGGCCAATTTTTACAGTTCATGTAAAATGCCGGCCTTTCTCCCCCATGATCCGCTCCCCTGAGGACCTGAGATGACCCGAATCGGAACTCCATTGTCGCCAACCGCGACCCGCGTTTTGCTGTGTGGCTGCGGTGAGCTGGGCAAGGAAGTGGTAATCGAACTGCAACGCCTGGGCGTTGAAGTGATTGCCGTGGATCGCTACGCCAACGCGCCGGCCATGCAGGTGGCGCACCGTAGCCATGTGATCAACATGCTCGACGGCGCCGCGTTGCGTGCGGTGATCGAGGCGGAGAAGCCGCACTTCATCGTGCCAGAAATCGAAGCCATCGCCACCGCGACATTGGTTGAGCTGGAGGCCGAAGGTTTCACCGTGATTCCCACCGCCCGCGCCACGTCGCTGACCATGAACCGTGAAGGCATCCGTCGCCTGGCCGCCGAAGAGCTGGACCTGCCGACCTCGCCGTACCACTTCGCCGATACCTTCGAAGACTACAGCAAGGCCGTCCAGGACCTGGGCTTCCCGTGCGTGGTCAAGCCGGTGATGAGTTCGTCGGGCAAGGGCCAGAGCCTGTTGCGCAGCGCCGACGACGTGCAGAAAGCCTGGGACTACGCCCAAGAGGGCGGGCGTGCCGGCAAGGGCCGGGTGATCATCGAAGGTTTTATCGACTTCGACTACGAAATCACCCTGCTGACCGTGCGTCACATCGGCGGCACCACTTTCTGCGCGCCGGTGGGCCATCGTCAGGAGAAGGGCGATTATCAGGAATCCTGGCAGCCGCAGGCCATGAGCCCGATTGCCTTGGCGGAATCCGAGCGCGTTGCCAAGGCGGTAACCGAAGCCTTGGGTGGTCGTGGTCTGTTTGGTGTGGAATTGTTCATCAAGGGCGACCAGGTGTGGTTCAGCGAAGTGTCGCCGCGCCCCCATGACACTGGCCTGGTGACCCTGATTTCCCAAGACCTGTCGCAGTTCGCCTTGCACGCTCGCGCCATCCTGGGTCTGCCGATCCCGTTGATCCGTCAGTTCGGCCCTTCGGCGTCGGCGGTGATTCTGGTGGAAGGGCAGTCCACCCAGACCGCATTCGCCAACCTTGGCGCCGCGCTGAGCGAGCCGGATACAGCGTTGCGTCTGTTTGGCAAACCTGAAGTGAACGGCCAGCGCCGCATGGGCGTGGCGTTGGCGCGGGATGAGTCGATTGAAGCGGCTCGGGCTAAAGCGACCCGTGCTTCCAAGGCTGTTGTTGTAGAACTCTAAAGCGGTCCCTGTAGGAGCGAGCTTGCTCGCGAAGGTATTTCAGGCACATTGCGGTGTCGGATGTACCTTTTTCGCGAGCAAGCTCGCTCCTACAGTTTTTGGCTTTCAGGCGACCTTGTTCAAGTCGTTATCCCGCGTCTCTTTCAGGCACAGCACCGCAATCAAACTCAGCAACGCTGCCGCCGACACATACCCACCGACATAACTCAGCCCGCCCATCGCCACCAGCTTGGTCGCGAAGAACGGCGCCGCCGAGGCCCCCACGATCCCACCCAAGTTATAGGCGGCTGATGCGCCGGTATAACGCACACGCGTCGGGAACAATTCCGGCAGCAGGGCACCCATCGGTGCGAACGTCACGCCCATCAAAAACAGCTCCAGCGCCAGAAACAGCGCCACGGCCCAGGTCGAGCCATGGGTCAGCAGCGGCTCCATGGTAAAGCCCGACAGAATCGCCAGGACCGCACCGACGATCAACACCGGCTTGCGCCCGTAGCGATCACTGGCCAGGGCGGCCAATGGCGTTGCCAGCCCCATGAACAACACCGCGAAACACAGCAGGGCGAGGAAGGTTTCACGGCTGTAGCCCAAGGTGGAAACACCGTAGCTCAACGAAAACGCCGTGGTGATATAGAACAGCGCATAGCACACCACCATCGACGCGGCGCCCAGCAGTACCGGCAGCCAATGCTGGCTGAACAGTTCCACCAATGGCACTTTCACCGGTTTTTCCTTAGCCACGGCATTGGCGAATACCGGCGTCTCATGCAGCTTGAGGCGCGCATACAGGCCCACCATCACCAGCGCGGCGCTGAGGATGAACGGAATGCGCCAGCCCCAGCTGCGGAACTGCTCGTCATTCAGGCTCATGGCCAAAATCAGAAACAAACCGTTGGCTGCCAGGAAGCCAATCGACGGGCCCAGTTGCGGGAACATGCCGAACCAGGCGCGCTTGCCCTTGGGCGCGTTCTCGGTTGCCAGCAAGGCCGCACCGCCCCATTCCCCGCCCAGGCCCAAGCCTTGGCCGAAGCGCAAAACACACAAGAGGATCGGGGCCCAGGCGCCGATGCTGTCGTAGCCCGGCAGCAAGCCGATCAAGGTGGTACACACGCCCATCAGCAGCAGCGAAGCCACCAGGGTGGATTTACGGCCGATACGGTCACCGAAGTGGCCGAATAACGCCGACCCCAACGGGCGGGCGATAAAGGCGATGCCGAAGGTCAGGAACGACGCCAGCATCTGCGCGGTGCCGGAGGTCTGGGGGAAGAACACCGGGCCGATCACCAGGGCGGCGGCCGTGGCGTAGATGTAGAAGTCGTAGAACTCGATGGCGGTGCCGACGATGCTCGCGGTGGCGACGCGGGCGGTCGAGTTGGCTGGGGCGGCGCTCGCGGCCTCTTGGTAGGTGGTGCTCATGACGTTATCCCTGACGGTTATTGCGCGTTTGGACGCGGATTATTATTGGTCGAACACCCATGGATCAGGGTTGTGCGCGGGGCGGCTCGGGATGGGAGCAAACACCGGTCGGACATGGTAAGGCGGTGCCAGGACACGCTGGGTGCGGGTAGCACGCGGTCGGGCGGGGCTTGGGTAAGCCGCAGGGATTATAGGAAGGGGTTTGTGGGTTTGGGAACCCACAGCAGATCAAGTGTGGGAGCGGGCTTGCTCGCGAATGCGGTGTATCAGTGGCAGATGTTCTGACTGAACCACCGCATTCGCGAGCAAGCCCGCTCCCACATGGGAACGTGTGTGTCCAGATGCTTATGCAGCGACTGGCACGTGGCTGGTATGCCAGATCAACACCTTGCTCACCCGGTTGTCCTCGGTCTCGAGGATTTCCAGGCGATAGCGGCCGACTTTCAGGCACACCGCGCAATCGGGAATGGTCTCCAGCGCCTCGGTGACCAGGCCGTTGAGGGTCTTGGGGCCGTCGCTGGGCAGGTGCCAGCCCAGGCTTTTGTTCAGTTCACGGATCGAGGCGGCGCCGTCGATGATGTAGCGACCATCGGGCTGGGCTTCGATATGCGGGTTATCCACAGCCTGATCGCTTTCGAATTCGCCGACGATCTCTTCCAGAATATCTTCCAGGGTGACAATGCCCAGCACTTCACCGTACTCGTCCACTACCATGCCCAGGCGCCGCTGCTGTTTGTGGAAGTTCAGCAGTTGCAGCTGCAACGGCGTGCTTTCCGGCACGAAGTAAGGTTCGTGGCAGGCGGCGAGCAGGGCCTCTTTGGTCAGGCTGGCGTCGGGCAGCAGGTGTTGGACCTGCCGGGTATTGAGCACGGCCTGCACCTGGTTGATGTCGCTGTGGAACACCGGCAATCGGGTGCGTGGCGAGGTACGCAACTGTTCGATGATGTCTTCTATCGGCTCATCGAGGTTGATGCCGTCCACTTCGCTGCGCGGCACCAGGATGTCGTTGACCGTGATGTTGTCCAGGGCATGGATACCGGGCAGGCCAGGCGTGCGGTCGGCGTCGGTGTCGGGTTCTGTGTCGTCGTCATGGTCGGGCACGGGCTCGTCGCTGTTTTTGACCATGCCGGATTTGCGTGCAAACGGGCGCAATAACAGCAGGCTGATGCCATTGAGCAGCCAGGCCAGGGGGTAGAGGATTTTCAGCGGCACGCCCAGCAATGTATTGCCAAAGCCCAGCACTGCTTGCGGGTGACGGGTGGCCAGGGTGCGGGGCAGGTAGTCGGCCAGCACCAGCAGCCCTGCGCAGGAAATCAGCCAGCCCAGCCAGGGCCCGTTCTCTGCCCAGGCATAGATTGCCAGCAGGGTGCAAAGAATCACCACGGCGGCGCGGCACAGGCTGTTGCACAGGATCAGGCTATGGCGCGGGAAACTCAGGCGCGCAGCCGCCTTGTCGCCCTGGCGTGTGCCTGGGCGCAGGGCCAGCAGGTGTTGTTGTGCGGCTTCTATGGCAGTAAACAGCGCCGCCCACAGAATCAGCAGGGCAATTACGGCGAGCATCGGCCCTAAGGGCAAGTTGTCCATGATCACTGCCCGTCAGATATGCAGGATGTATTCGCGAACCAGCTTGCTGCCGAAATAGGCCAGCATCAACAGGCAGAAACCGGCCAGGGTCCAGCGGATGGCCTTGTGCCCGCGCCAGCCGAGGCGGTTGCGCCCCCACAACAGCACGCTGAACACCACCCACGCCAGGCACGCCAGCAAGGTTTTATGCACCAGGTGCTGGGCAAACAGGTTTTCGACGAACAGCCAGCCGGAGATCAGCGACAGCGACAGCAGGGTCCAGCCGGCCCACAGGAACCCGAACAGCAGGCTTTCCATGGTTTGCAGGGGCGGGAAGTTCTTGATCAGCCCCGACGGGTGCTTGTGCTTGAGCTGGTGATCCTGCAGCAGCAGGAGCAGGGCCTGGAACACCGCGATGGTGAACATGCCGTAGGCGAGGATCGACAGCAGGATGTGGGCGAGGATGCCCGGCTCCTCGTCGATCACCTGTACGGTGCCGGTGGGGGTGAACTGCGCCAGCAGCACCGTCAGCATTCCCAGGGGGAATAGCAGCACCAGCAGGTTCTCCACCGGAATCCGGTAGCAGGCCAGCAGCGTCAGCGCGATGACGGCCGCGGCGATCAGGCTGGCGGCGCTGAAAAAGTCCAGGCCCAGGCCAACCGGGGTCATCAGGTGGGTGAACAGGCTGGCGGCATGGGCCAGCAGGGCCAGCACGCCAAGGCCGACGAGCAGACGTTTGTCCGCTTTGGTGCCTTGGGCCAGACGAGTGCCCTGATAGAGGGTCGCAGCGGCATACAAAATGGCGGCGGCGAGGCTGGGTAGCAAACTGGGTGACAAGGGGAGCATAAATCCTGGTAGGCAAGCCCGAAAGGCGTTGAGTTTGGCACACACCTGCGTTGCACGAAAGACTCCCGCGCCAGACAGCGGGTGTGCATGGGCGCAGTCTTCGCTATAATCCGCGACCTGCCCACGCCGCAGGCTCGGCGAACGCTGTTTTTAATAGCGATTTCCCCCAGCCTGGGCCGCCATTACCTCGGTCTACCTGCATTTCGATGAATAGGGCCTGAAAGGATCGCGCATGTTTGAAAACTTGACTGACCGTCTCTCGCAGACGCTGCGCCACGTTACCGGCAAGGCCAAGCTGACCGAGGACAATATTAAAGACACCCTGCGTGAAGTGCGCATGGCGTTGCTGGAAGCCGACGTGGCTTTGCCGGTGGTGAAGGACTTCGTCAACTCGGTCAAGGAACGTGCGGTCGGCACCGAAGTGTCCCGCAGCCTGACTCCGGGCCAGGCCTTCGTGAAGATCGTCCAGGCCGAACTCGAAAGCCTGATGGGCGCGGCCAACGAAGACCTGAACCTCAGCGCCGTGCCGCCAGCCGTCGTGCTGATGGCGGGTTTGCAGGGTGCGGGTAAAACCACCACAGCCGGCAAACTGGCGCGCTTCCTTAAAGAGCGCAAGAAGAAATCCGTGATGGTGGTGTCGGCCGACGTATACCGTCCGGCGGCCATCAAACAGTTGGAAATGCTCGCGGGCGAAGTGGGCGTGACCTTCTTCCCGTCCGACCTGAGCCAGAAGCCGGTCGACATCGCCAACGCCGCTATTAAAGAAGCCAAGCTCAAGTTCATCGACGTGGTCATCGTCGATACCGCCGGTCGCCTGCACATCGACGAAGAGATGATGGGCGAGATCAAGGCGCTGCATGCCGCGATCAACCCGGTCGAGACCCTGTTCGTGGTCGACGCGATGACCGGCCAGGATGCGGCCAACACCGCCAAGGCCTTTGGTGACGCACTGCCGCTGACCGGGGTGATCCTCACCAAGGTCGACGGCGACGCCCGTGGCGGTGCCGCGCTGTCGGTACGTGCCATCACTGGCAAGCCGATCAAGTTCATCGGTATGGGCGAGAAGAGCGAAGCGCTCGAGCCGTTCCACCCTGAGCGTATCGCCTCGCGCATCCTCGGCATGGGTGACGTACTCAGCCTGATCGAGCAGGCCGAAGCCACGCTCGACAAGGACAAGGCCGACAAACTGGCCAAGAAGCTGAAGAAGGGCAAGGGCTTCGACCTCGAAGACTTCCGCGACCAGCTGCAACAGATGAAGAACATGGGCGGCCTCGGCGGCCTGATGGACAAGCTGCCCAACATCGGCGGTGTGAACCTGGCGCAAATGGGCAACGCCCAGGGCGCGGCAGAGAAGCAGTTCAAGCAGATGGAAGCCATCATCAACTCCATGACCCCGGCCGAGCGCCGCGACCCTGAGCTGATCAGCGGTTCGCGCAAGCGCCGGATCGCCATGGGTTCCGGCACCCAGGTGCAGGACATCGGTCGCTTGATCAAGCAGCACAAGCAGATGCAGAAGATGATGAAGAAATTCTCCGCCAAGGGCGGTATGGCCAAGATGATGCGCGGCATGGGCGGTATGTTGCCCGGCGGCGGCATGCCTAAAATGTAAAGTATTCGAGCGTAAGCCTTGCTTGCGCTCCGCCCCACAAGGATGTGGGATCTCCAGCAAACCCGCCGTTGGCGGGCGCTGACTCGCCGTTTTAACCGACGGCTCTATAGCAGATCTGAATGGCACGCTGATAGGCGCCAGAAAAAGACATTTGCAAAAGTCCGGATATTCCTTAGAATATGCGGCCTTTCGGGCACCTATGCCCGCTGTGCATTTAGATTTGCAGCACCGACTACAGGAACGATGTTCACATGCTAACAATCCGTCTTGCCCTTGGCGGCTCCAAAAAGCGCCCGTTTTACCACTTGACCGTAACCGACAGCCGCAACCCGCGTGACGGTTCGCACAAGGAACAGGTTGGTTTCTTCAACCCTGTTGCTCGTGGTCAAGAAGTTCGTCTGTCCGTGAACCAAGAGCGCGTAGCCTACTGGCTGAGCGTTGGCGCACAGCCATCCGAGCGCGTTGCAAAACTGTTGAAGGACTCGGCTAAGGCCGCAGCCTGAGCAATATGAACGCGACGCCAGCTGTTGCTGATGATTTGATCGTTATCGGCAAGATTTACTCTGTTCATGGCGTTCGCGGCGAAGTGAAGGTGTATTCCTTTACTGATCCGACTGAAAACCTGTTGCAGTACAAGACCTGGACGCTCAAGCGCGAAGGGAGTGTGAAACAGGTAGAGCTGGTCAGTGGACGCGGGAGCGACAAGTTCCTGGTCGCAAAGCTCAAGGGTCTTGATGACCGTGAAGAAGCTCGTCTTCTGGCCGGTTATGAGATCTGCGTGCCGCGCAACCTGTTCCCTGAATTGACCGACGGCGAGTACTACTGGTACCAGCTGGAAGGTCTGAAGGTTATTGATCAACTCGGGCAATTGCTGGGGAAAATCGATCATCTTCTGGAAACCGGCGCCAATGATGTAATGGTGGTCAAGCCTTGCGCTGGCAGCCTGGATGACCGTGAACGCCTGTTGCCCTATACCGAGCAATGCGTGTTGGCCGTCGACCTGGCAGCGGGCGAGATGAAGGTGGAATGGGACGCGGACTTCTAAGCGTGGCTAATTTGCGCATTGAAGTGATCAGTTTGTTTCCCGAGATGTTCTCCGCCATCAGCGAGTACGGCATCACCAGTCGGGCGGTGAAACAGGGGCTATTGCAGCTCACCTGTTGGAACCCGCGAGACTACACGACGGATCGACATCACACTGTGGACGATCGCCCATTTGGCGGTGGCCCGGGCATGGTGATGAAGATCAAGCCCCTGGAAGATGCGTTGGTTCAGGCCAAGGCAGCCGCCGGGGAGAAGGCGAAGGTAATTTACCTGTCCCCTCAAGGCCGTCAGCTGAAACAGGCGGCGGTACGCGAACTGGCGAATGAGGAAAGTTTGATCCTGATTGCCGGTCGCTATGAAGGCATTGACGAGCGTTTTATTGAAGCTCATGTCGATGAAGAGTGGTCGATTGGGGACTATGTCCTGTCTGGCGGCGAGCTGCCGGCGATGGTCCTGATAGATGCGGTTACACGACTGCTGCCCGGAGCTTTAGGGCATGCGGACTCCGCGGAGGAAGATTCCTTCACGGATGGTTTGCTGGATTGCCCGCACTACACCCGTCCGGAGGTGTATGTGGATCAGCGTGTTCCCGACGTATTGCTAAGTGGCAATCACGCACACATCCGGCGTTGGCGTTTACAGCAGTCCCTTGGTCGGACCTATGAACGACGCGCCGATCTTCTGGAAAGCCGCTCGCTTTCTGGAGAAGAGAAGAAGCTGCTCGAGGAATACATCCTCGCGCGGGACGATAGTTAACAACGTATCGATGGTAGGTCCATTGACTTACCTTAGGAGCACAGCATGACTAACAAAATCATCCTTGCACTCGAAGCAGAGCAGATGACCAAAGAGATCCCTACCTTTGCCCCGGGCGACACTATTGTCGTTCAGGTGAAAGTGAAGGAAGGCGACCGTTCGCGTCTGCAAGCGTTCGAAGGCGTGGTAATCGCCAAGCGTAACCGTGGTGTGAACAGTGCTTTCACTGTTCGTAAAATCTCCAACGGTGTTGGCGTAGAGCGTACTTTCCAGACCTACAGCCCGCAAATCGACAGCATGGCCGTCAAGCGTCGCGGTGACGTACGTAAAGCCAAGCTGTACTACCTGCGTGACCTGTCCGGTAAAGCAGCTCGCATCAAGGAAAAACTGGCTTAAGTCCAGCTTCCCGATGCAGAAAAAAGCAGCCTACGGGCTGCTTTTTTGTGCCTGAAATTTGCCTATCTACCGGTATTGACCCATGACCACCCGCCTCGAAAAAATCCAGCGCCGCACCGACCTGTCGGTCACCCACGTGACCAAGGCCGTGTTCCCGCCCACCACCAACCACCACAACACCCTGTTCGGCGGCACTGCCTTGGCATGGATGGACGAAGTGTCGTTCATCACCGCCACGCGTTTCTGCCGCTTGCCTTTGGTGACGGTCTCCACCGACCGTATCGACTTCAACCACGCGATCCCGGCCGGCTCTATCGTTGAGCTGATCGGCCGGGTGATCAAGGTCGGCAACACCAGCCTCAAGGTCGAAGTGGAAGTGTTCGTGGAGAGCATGAGCGCGGATGGCCGTGAAAAGGCGATCCAGGGCGTGTTCAGCTTCGTCGCGATTGACGCAGATAAACGCCCTGTCCCGGTATTGCCTGGGTTTGTTGACTGATTACTCGGCGGTGCTGGCCTGCGGTTGAATCACTGCCAGCAAGGTCCAGCCCGCTACAGGCTTCAAGTGGCTCTCGGGCGAGACCACGTGCACCCAGCCGCTGGTATCCCGAGCAAACAGCAAGGTAGCGCGCTCCCCGTGCAGCGCCTGGTATTGCTCCCAGCCAAAGCCGTCGGTGAGGCTGGTGCTGTACAGTTCGGCGCCTTGGCCCAGCAGGCTGGCCAATTTGGTGTAGCTCAAGGGTTGGCTGCCCAGCAAGTGGCCACGGTGTTCATGGCTGGCTTTGTGCTTGTCGGTGCGGCGGCTTTCCTGGCTGCTGGCCAGGGCGAACAGGCGATGGCCGAAATCATGGCGAAAACGCATGGTGGCCAAGGCATTCAGTTCGCCGGAAGGCGAGAGCGCAAGCAGATGACCCAGGCCGACCAGGTCCAGATGGGACTCGGCATGCTGGGAGGCCGGGTTGCCGAAGTAGGTGGGCAAGCCTTCCATACGACTGGCGCGGATGTTTTCCCAGCTTGAGTCGGTCAGCAGTACGCGGCTGCCCAACTGCTGCAACGCCTTGCCGAGCGCCCGCGCCGGGCCGTTCGCACCCACGATCAGGAAGCCGCTGGGCGCCGGCTCAGCGACTTTGAGCAGGCGGGCCAAGGGGCGTGCCGTGGCGCTTTGCAGCACGACGGTGCCGATGATCACCGCGAAGGTCAGCGGCACCAGCAACAACGCGCCTTCGTGGCCGGCCTCATCCAGGCGGATCGCAAAGATCGCTGACACCGCCGCCGCCACGATACCCCGTGGGGCGATCCAGGCCAACAGCGCGCGCTCGCGCCAGTTCAGCCCGGAGCCAAAGGTCGAAAGCGCCACGTTCAATGGGCGTGCAATGAATTGGATGATCAACAGCAGGATCAACACGAACGGGCCCAGGGCGATCATGGCGTTCAGGTCCAGGCGTGCCGCCAGCAGGATAAACAGCCCGGAAATCAGCAACACGCTGAGGTTTTCCTTGAAGTGCAGGATGTGCCGTACATCCACGCCTTTCATGTTCGCCATCCACATGCCCATCAGCGTGACCGCCAGCAGGCCGGACTCATGCATCACCTGGTTGGAGGCAATGAAGATGCCCAGCACGCCCGCCAGTGTCGCCAGGTTATGCAGGTATTCCGGCAACCACTGGCGGCGCATGATCTGCCCCAGTACCCAGCCACCGGCGATGCCGAACAGGCTGCCGCAAAGGATAACGCCGCCGAAGGTCAGCAGGCTGTGGCTCAAACCGTCGCCCGATGCACTGGCGATGATAAAGCTATACACCACTACCGCGAGCAGCGCGCCAATCGGGTCGATGACGATGCCTTCCCAGCGCAGGATGTTGGCGATGGAGGCTTTGGGGCGTACCACGCGCAGCATGGGCACGATCACGGTTGGGCCGGTGACCAGTGTCAGGGTGCCGAACAGCAGCGCCAGCATCCAGTCAAAACCCAGCAGCCAGTGGGTGGCCAGGGTGATCACTGCCCAGGTCGAGAGTGCGCCGACGGTGACCAGTCGGTGGACGACGCTGCCGATTTCCTTCCATTCCGACAGGTGCAGGGTCAGGCTGCCTTCAAACAGAATCAGCGCCACCGCCAACGACACCAACGGCATCAACAGTGGGCCGAACATTTCCTGCGGGTCGAGCCATCCGAGTATCGGCCCTGCCAGAATCCCGCTCAGCAGAAGAAACAGAATCGCCGGCAGTTTCAGGCGCCAGGCCAGCCACTGGCAGCCGAGTGCGGCCACGCCAATGCCGCCAAAAGCCAACAAAATCTGTTGTTCGTTCATTAAAGCTTCCTGTTCCTTGAATTAGCGGGCTATGAAAGACTAATGGCTCTTGCCACAGTTCACTAAATAATTCGCGTATTGCCTTGTGCTGCGTTGCTTGAGTGCCCATGCCTGCCATAGACCATCCCCTGATCGACCGCTTCCTCGACGCCCTCTGGTTAGAAAAAGGCCTGTCGGACAACACACGCCAGGCGTACCGCAGTGACCTGGCGCTGTTCAACGGCTGGCTGCAGGAGAAAAACCTAGAACTGATCAATGCCGGGCGCGAGCTGATCCTCGATCACCTGGCCTGGCGCCTGGAGCAGAACTACAAACCGCGCTCCACCGCGCGATTTCTCTCCGGTGTACGTGGCTTTTATCGCTACCTGCTGCGGGAAAAACTCATTGCCGTCGACCCGACCCTGCAAATCGACATGCCGCAACTCGGCAGGCCGTTGCCCAAGTCCTTGTCGGAAGCCGACGTCGAGGCCTTGCTCGCGGCCCCGGACCTGAGCGAGGCCATCGGCCAGCGCGACCGCGCCATGCTGGAGGTGCTGTATGCCTGCGGCCTGCGCGTGACCGAACTGATCAGCCTGACGCTGGAACAGGTCAACCTGCGCCAGGGCGTGTTGCGCGTGATGGGCAAGGGCAGCAAGGAGCGGCTGGTGCCCATGGGCGAGGAGGCGATTGTGTGGGTCGAGCGCTACATGCGCGATGCGCGCCACGAACTGCTCGGCGGGCGCCCCAGCGACGTGCTGTTTCCCAGCCAGCGCGGCGAGCAGATGACCCGCCAGACCTTCTGGCACCGCATCAAGCACCAGGCCAAAGTGGCCGGGATCGGCAAGGCGCTGTCGCCCCACACCCTGCGCCATGCGTTCGCCACCCACTTGCTCAACCACGGCGCGGATTTGCGCGTGGTGCAAATGCTGCTGGGGCACAGCGACTTATCCACAACCCAGATCTACACCCATGTGGCACGCGCACGTTTGCAGGACATGCACGCCAAGCATCACCCACGCGGATAAAACCGTCAGAAATGGCCCATTTTACCTGTCGCGGGCTGCCCTCCCGCCCAACTGTGGTAGGCTTTGCCGGTTCGCAAAGGGGACGGCATCCATTGTGGTCCAGATCAGTATTCTGCTCCCGTCCCTGCCTCTGCCTTCAGGAGTTCCCATGCGCTTGACCCAGATTATTGCCGCCGCAGCCATTGCGTTGGTTTCCACCTTTGCGCTCGCCGATGATGCGGCCGAGCAGACCATCCGCAAGAGCTTGGCGAACCTGGCGCTCGACACGCCTATCGAAAGCATCAGCGCCAGCCCCATGGCCGGCCTGTACGAAGTCAAACTCAAGGGCAGCCGCGTGCTGTACGCCAGTGCCGATGGCCAGTACATCGTCCAGGGCTACCTGTTCCAGCTCAAGGACGGCAAGCCGGTCAACCTGACCGAGAAGGCCGAGCGCCTGGGCGTGTCCAAGCTGATCAACGGCATCCCGGTGGCTGAAACCGTGGTTTACCCCGCCATTGGTGAAACCAAGACCCACATCACCGTGTTCACTGACACCACGTGCCCGTACTGCCACAAGCTGCACGCTGAAATCCCGGCGCTGAACAAGCTGGGTGTGGAAGTGCGCTATGTCGCCTTCCCGCGCCAGGGCCTGGGTTCGCCGGGTGACGAGCAGTTGCAGGCAGTGTGGTGCTCGGCCGACAAGAAAGCGGCCATGGACAAGATGGTCGATGGCAAGGAAATCAAGTCGGCCAAATGCGCCAACCCGGTTTCCAAGCAGTTCGCCCTGGGCCAGTCCATTGGTGTGAACGGTACACCGGCCATCGTTTTGGCCGACGGCCAGGTGATTCCGGGCTACCAGCCGGCGCCGCAAGTTGCCAAACTGGCACTGGGTGCCAAGTAAGCATTTATCGTTGAGCCTTTGACGATCATGGCCCGCCGAACCGTCGGCGGGTCATTAATTGAGAGCCGCAGTTGTGCGGCTGTTTTCACGGCCGACCTAGCGTCGGCCGTTTCATGGGGAGTTCTTCAGTGAAACCGGTCAAAGTAGGCATCTGTGGGTTAGGGACCGTCGGTGGCGGTACCTTCAACGTACTTCAGCGTAACGCTGAAGAAATTTCCCGCCGCGCAGGTCGCGGGATTGAAGTGGCGCAGATTGCCACGCGTTCGCCAAAGCCTCAGTTCGAAACGACCGGTATTGCGATTACCAACGATGTGTTCGCCGTGGCCACCAACCCTGAGATCGATATCGTCATCGAGCTGGTGGGCGGCTACACCGTGGCCCGCGAGCTGGTGCTCAAGGCCATCGAGAACGGTAAGCACGTGGTCACCGCCAACAAGGCGCTGATCGCCGTGCACGGCAACGAGATCTTCGCCAAGGCCCGCGAGAAGGGCGTGATCGTGGCGTTCGAAGCCGCGGTGGCCGGTGGTATCCCGGTGATCAAGGCGATCCGTGAAGGCCTGTCCGCCAACCGCATCAACTGGGTGGCCGGCATCATCAACGGCACCGGTAACTTCATCCTCACCGAAATGCGCGAGAAGGGCCGTACCTTCGAAGACGTGCTGGCCGAAGCCCAGGCCCTGGGTTACGCCGAAGCCGACCCGACCTTCGACGTGGAAGGCATCGACGCGGCCCACAAGCTGACCATCCTGGCGTCCATCGCCTTTGGTATCCCGCTGCAGTTTGACAAGGCCTACACCGAAGGCATCACCAAGTTGACCACCGCCGACGTCAACTACGCCGAAGCCCTGGGCTACCGCATCAAGCACCTGGGCGTGGCGCGCAGCACCGCGGCGGGCATCGAGTTGCGTGTGCACCCGACGCTGATCCCGGCCGACCGCCTGATCGCCAACGTCAACGGCGTGATGAACGCGGTGATGGTCAACGGCGACGCCGCCGGTTCCACCCTGTTCTACGGCGCCGGTGCCGGCATGGAGCCGACCGCGTCGTCGGTGATCGCCGACCTGGTGGACGTGGTTCGCGCCATGACCAGCGACCCGGAAAACCGCGTGCCGCACCTGGCCTTCCAGCCGGACTCGCTGTCGGCCCATCCGATCCTGCCGATCGAAGCCTGCGAAAGTGCCTACTACCTGCGCATCCAGGCCCAGGACCATCCAGGCGTGTTGGCCCAGGTGGCCAGCATCCTGTCGGAGCGCGGTATCAACATCGAGTCGATCATGCAGAAGGAAGTCGAGGAGCAAAACGGCCAGGTTCCGATGATCCTGCTGACCCACCGCGTGCTCGAACAGCACATCAACGATGCCATCCACGCCCTGGAAGCCTTGCAAGGCGTAGTGGGCCCGGTGGTGCGGATTCGCGTTGAACACTTGAACTAACCGATTTGTTCCAGGGGCCCCGTCCATTCGGCGGCCCCTGTTCGAGAATGTTTTAGAGGAGCCAGTCATGCGTTATATCAGCACCCGCGGCCAGGCACCGGCCCTGAATTTCGAAGACGTTCTGCTGGCAGGCCTTGCCACCGACGGCGGCCTGTATGTGCCGGAAAACCTGCCACGCTTCACCCAGGAAGAAATCGCTTCCTGGGCCGGCCTGCCGTATCACGAGCTGGCTTTCCGTGTGATGCGCCCGTTCGTGACCGGTAGCATTCCGGATGCGGACTTCAAGAAGATTCTGGAAGAAACCTACGGCGTGTTTTCCCACAACGCCATCGCGCCCCTGCGCCAATTGAACGGCAATGAGTGGGTGCTGGAGCTGTTCCACGGCCCGACCCTGGCGTTCAAGGACTTCGCCCTGCAACTGCTGGGTCGCCTGCTCGACTACGTGCTGGAAAAGCGCGGCGAGCGCGTGGTGATCATCGGCGCCACCTCCGGCGATACCGGTTCGGCGGCCATCGAAGGGTGCAAGCACTGCGAGAACGTCGACATCTTCATCCTGCACCCGCACAAGCGTGTGTCCGAAGTGCAGCGTCGCCAGATGACCACCATCTTCGGTGAGAACATCCACAACATCGCCATCGAAGGCAACTTCGATGACTGCCAGGAAATGGTCAAGAACAGCTTCGCTGACCAGAGCTTCCTCAAGGGCACGCGCCTGGTGGCGGTGAACTCGATCAACTGGGCGCGGATCATGGCCCAGATCGTCTACTACTTCCACGCCTCGCTGCAGTTGGGTGGCCCGGCGCGTTCGGTGTCGTTCTCGGTGCCGACCGGTAACTTCGGCGACATTTTTGCCGGTTACCTGGCGCGCAACATGGGCCTGCCGATCAACCAGTTGATCGTCGCCACCAACCGCAACGACATCCTGCATCGCTTCATGAGCGGCAACCAGTACGTGAAGGAAACCCTGCACGCCACGCTGTCGCCGTCCATGGACATCATGGTGTCGTCGAACTTCGAACGCCTGCTGTTCGACATGCACGGTCGCAACGGCGCAGCCTTGGCCGAGCTGATGAACAGCTTCAAGCAAGGTGGCGGCTTCAGCGTCGAACAAGAGCGCTGGACCGAAACCCGCAAGCTGTTCGATTCCCTGGCCGTGGACGACGCTCAGACCTGCGAAACCATCGCGCAAGTCTATGCCGAGACCGGCGAAGTGCTCGACCCGCACACGGCCATCGGCGTGAAAGCCGCCCGCGAATGCCGCCGCAGCCTGGATATTCCAATGGTGATCCTCGGTACCGCGCACCCGGTCAAGTTCCCGGAAGCGGTGGAGAAGGCCGGCATTGGCAAGGCGCTGGAACTGCCGGAGCATTTGACCGACCTGTTCGAGCGCGAAGAGCGCTGCACCGTGTTGGCCAACGACCTGAAGGCGGTGCAGGCGTTTGTCAGCCAGCATGGCAATCGGGGCAAGCCGCTCTGATCGACAGGGCTGCCTGACGGCCGAGGGGCGTCTTTGTGCTGCCCATCGATCCAAAATGTGGGAGCGGGCTTGCTCGCGAATGAGATGGATCAGTCACACATTCAGTGACTGACACAGCGCTTTCGCGAGCAAGCCCGCTCCCACATTCGAGACGGTTTCATCCACCCAAGACATGGTGGGGCAACAGTCAGCTTTTTTTGCAGTCGGCCAAGCCCGTCCTCGTGACGGGCTTTTTCATTCTGGCGAGCCATACTTGCCCATTCGCCCAATCAAGGAAACCCAACCGGTGCAGGTGTTGATCCAATGGACGTTGAAGCTGGTGTGCCTGTTGTGGCTCACCCAGGTACCCATGAGCCTGGCCGCTGTCAGCCTGCCGTTCAAACTGGTGCCGGCGTTTATCGCGCTTGAACCTATGCCCCTGGCACCGACCGAGCAGCAGTGGTTGGCGGCACATCGGACATTGAAGGTGGGCATCTCGATAGATGACTACCAGCCCATCGACATCACCCGCGACCGCAATCGCTACCAGGGCATCAGCGCCGATTACTTGAGCCTCGTCGGCGCGCGGCTGGGTGTGCCCATGCAAGTGCTCGGCTTCTCCGAGCGCGCCCAGGCGGTCGAAGCGCTGCGCAACGGCACCATCGATATTCTCACCAGTGCCAATGGTTACGAGCGTGACGTACCCGGCCTGCAGTTCACCCCGGACTACATGCCCGACCGTTCAGTGGTGGTGCTGCGCCGCGACGATACCCAAGGCGACGACCTGGCCGGCAAAAAGCTGGTGTTGCTCGACGGCTACGCCAACGTGCAGAAGGTTCACGCGGCGTATCCGGACAGCCACATCATGCTCGCGCCCAACCTCTACAGCGGCCTCGAAGCCTTGAAGCAGGGCGACGTCGATGCGTTTATCGGCAATGAAGTGATCGTGCGCGCCTATAAATCGCTGCGGCCTTACCTGGGGTTGCAGATCAAGGAGCAAAGCCGGCTGGCGCCCATCGGATTTGCCTTCGCCACCCGCCAGGCAGATCCGTTGTTGGGGGCCATGATGAATCGCGCGCTGGCAAGCCTCGACGAGTCGGTGCAGCGCGAAATCCTCGCGCGCTGGACCACCGGGCTCGGTGTCGGCATCAGTGGTGAGCGCATTGCGTTGTCGACATCGGAACGGGCCTGGGTGCGCGAGCATCCCCATGTCGTGGTAGTGGCCCAGCAAATGTCGCCTTATATCTTCAGGGACAAGGACGGCCGCTGGGTTGGCTTGAATGTCGACCTGTTGAACCGCATCTCGCGCATGACCGGTTTGCAGTTCATTTATGAAGAGGTGGGTTCTACCGCGCAAACCCTGGAATGGCTAGAAACCGGCCGGGCGCAGATGAACACCACCCTGGCGGTGAATCAGGAGCGCAATGCGCTGCTCAACTTCAGCCATGGTTTTGGCGGCTCCGGCTGGGTGTTTATCGAACGTGCCGATGCCGCGCCCCTGATGGGCTTGAACCAGTTGGACGGCAAGGTGCTGGCATTGCCGGCGCGCCACGTCATGGAGAGCCAGATTCGCCATGACCACCCGCGCATCAAGTTGCGCCTGGTAGACAATTACACCCAGGCCCGTGAGCTGGTACGACGGGGCGAGGCCGCCGCCACGATACAGACTGAAGTGGAAGTGCAGAGTTACGCGCAGGACGGCTTGCGTATGGGCCGCAGTGTCGACGGCCAGTGGTCGTCCAACTGCCTGTCGGTACGCAAGGACCAGCCTGAATTGCTGAACATTCTGAACAAAGCCCTGGAGGCGTTGCCGGTGGCTGAGTTGAGTGCCTTGCGCCTGCGCTGGATCGGTGCCGTGACGATTCCCCCGCCCGTCTGGCAGCGTGTACCGCCCTGGGCTTATTGGACGATGGCCACGGCGCTGCTGTTCGTGTTGGTGTCGTTGGTGTGGAACAGCCGGCTCAAGCGCCAGATCCGCCAACGGCTGGAGGCCGAGCAACGGCTCAATGACCAACTGGCGTTCAAGCGTGCATTGCTCGACGGTATGCCCAACCCGCTGTTCGTCCGCGACCTGGACGGGCGTCTGGTGACCTGCAATAAAAGTTATGAACAGCAATTGGCGACCCGGCTGGAGCTGATCCAGGGCCTGACGCTGATGGAAAGCAAGGTGGTGCCCGACGCCACGGCGGCGCGCCTGCACGAAGGGCACATGGAGCAATTGGCCACGCAGCAGCCGTTGTTTGTCGACCGGCAATTGGAGCTCAATGGCGGCACTTATCACGTCTATCAGTGGACCGTGCCCTTTTTCGACGCTCAGGGCCGCTTGCAGGGGTTGTTGGGCGGCTGGATCGATATCAACGAACGCAAAGACCTGGAGCGCCAGCTGATGGACGCCCGCCAGGCCGCCGATGAGGCGAACTACGCAAAAAGTGCATTTCTCTCCGCCTTGAGCCATGAGATTCGCACCCCCATGACCGCCATCATTGGCTTGCTCGAACTGGAGCAAGAGCGTTGCCTGGCAAGCGGCCAACCGGTTTCCGAGGCGCTGCAAGTGGCCCATCGTTCGGCGCGCGAGCTGATTGCGTTGATGGGCGACAGCCTGGACTTGGCCAAGATCGAGGCCGGCCACCTGCAACTGGCGCCACAGACCACTGAACTCAAGGGTTTTTTCGAGGGTATCCAGAGCCTGTTCGAAGCCACCGCGCAACAGAAGGGCCTGCATCTGACCCTGGCGTTTGATCCGGCTGCTCAGGGCTATTACTGGTTCGACCCGCTGCGGTTACGCCAGGTGATGCACAACCTGTTGGGCAATGCGCTCAAGTTCACCGAGCGGGGCGGGGTTCACCTCAGCGTGACCTGCCAGCGGGATGAACGCGATAGCGAATACCTGCACTTGTGCGTCAAGGACAGTGGCCCGGGCATCAGCGCCGAGCAACAGCCGCGGGTATTCAAGCCGTTTACCCAGGTAAGCGCCTTGACCGCCGCGCAGCATGGCGGCACCGGGCTGGGCCTGAGTATCTGCAAGCAACTGGTGGAATTGATGGGCGGGAGCATTCACCTCGACAGCGCGGTGGGCGAGGGGACGGTGGTGTGCATTGACCTGCGCCTGGACCGGGTCAGCACCGATGATGTGCCGGCAACGCCCACCGCGACGTTGTCACCGGCGGGGCGTAGCCTGTCGGTGCTGGTGGTGGATGATTTGGCGGCCAACCGCCTGGTGCTGGCGCAGCAGTTGCAGTTCCTCGGTCACCAGGTGGTCGCCCTGGAGTCGGCCGAGGCCGCGTTGCAACGCTGGCGTGAGCAGCGTTTTGACGTGCTGGTCACCGATTGCCAGATGCCCGGCATGTCCGGCTATGCCTTGAGCGCGGCGATCCGGCGCCTCGAAGCCGAGGAGCAACGGCCTCGTAGCGCGCTGGTGGGTTGCACCGCGAACGCCATGAAAGATGAACAACGCCGCTGCGAGGACGCCGGTATGGATGAACTGCTGGTCAAGCCCGTGACTTTGGAACACTGGACCCAAGTGCTGGCCCGCGTGGCGCCCCTGCGTTCGTTCGATATCCAGGCCCTGCGCACCATGACCCAGGCCGACGGCCCGGTGCTGCAGAGCATGTTGCAGGAACTGGCTAAGAGCCTGGACCACGAACACGAGGTATTGGCGGGCGCCCTGGCCGAGCGTGACATGGCACGCTTGAACGCATCGCTGCATCGGCTCAAGGGCATTTGCTCCTTGGTGGACGCACTGCCACTCGCCAAGGCCTGTGTCGCCCTCGAGCAGTGCGCCCGTGAGCAGCGCGGCGCCGAGCTTGAAGCACCCTGGTTGCGCTTGTCCGAGGTGCTCAAGGCGTTTCGTCGCGACCTGCAACCCTATCTGGATGCCTGACACCCTAATGCCGGTCAGCTAAGCGAGCGCACCGCTCAACGCAACGACGATCAAGTGTGGGAGCTGGCTTGCCTGCGATAGCCGTAGGTATCTACACAACTTTTTAGGCTGTAACAGCAGACGGTAACCACGATGCGAAGCGAGCCGCTCTTGATCTTGATCTGCTCTTGATCTTAGGCGCCCCGTCAAACCACGCTGGCCGGAATTCGACAGTGATTTGGGGGGTAAACCGGCAGGGATGCCGGTTTAGCCGCCCCGCGCCATGGATGGCGCGTGGCGGCGGCCCCCCAAATCACTGGCGGATTACGGGCACACCGAGCCTAAGCGAGGTGCCGAGTGGTGGGGCAAGAGCGTTTTGCTTACTTTTGCGCTGTTCAAAAGTGAGCCGCCGTCAGGGCGGAACCCTAAGTGGCCGTTACCTAAATAACGGATATGTACCCGGTCCAACGGTGTTGCTTGTCAGGCCGTCTTCGCAGGCAACCAGCTCCCACAGGGGATCTGCCCTTCCCACATTTAAGGACGCTTTTAGGACACGTCCTATGGGGCACACCGCAGCATATGGCTACTGTGCAAGACTTTCCCTGTACCGACACCACTTACCCATGCGATCCCAGAACGTCCTGATCCTCGAAGACAACCCGTTTCAACTGATGGCCCTGCACCAGATGCTCAATGCCAACGGCGTGTTCAATGTACGCGCCGCGGAAACGGTCGAAATCGCCCGCCAATCCCTGGACAGCAAAGGCCCGGTGGATATCGCCATCTGCGATCTGTACCTGGAGCAGGGCGATGGCCTGGCGTTGATCCGTGAATTGGCCGAGCGCCGCCTGGCCCAGGTGTTGATCCTGCTCAGCAACGCCGAGCCCGACGTGCTGGAAGGCGTGGCGAACATGGCCCGCCAATTAGGGCTCAAGGTCTTGGCGTGCTTGCCCAAGCCGGCCTCGGCCAAGCTGATCGGGCAAGTACTGAGCGATTGTCAGGAGCACTTGCGTCCAGGGCCTGCGGTGCTGTCCTGGGAGCGCGTCCGTCAACTGCTGAGCTTGAGCGAGCGGGAACAACTGCCGCCCTCGGCGGATGTCAGCCAGGTCACTATCGCGGCGTGTGGCAGGGTCTGGTACCAGCCCATCGTCAGTCAGGCCGGGGTGTTGCAAGGGGTGGAGGCGCTGGCGCGTTGGCAGTTGCAGGACGGTGAGCTATTGCTGCCTGACGAGTTCCTGCCGGTGCTGGAGTTTGCCGGCATGGAAGAGGCGTTTACCTGGCATGTGCTGGAGCAGGCGCTTGGCTTGGCGAACCAGGTGATGGGCGAAAGCGGCCAGGTGCTGCCGGTAGCGGTGAACATCCCCGGGCGCATGCTGGAGCGCGAGCACTTCCCCCAGGTGCTGCAAGGTTTGCTGCAACTTCATGGTGTGCCCGCCCATAGCCTGACCCTGGAGTTGGTGGAAACCTCCACATTGAAAACCGACAGCGCCCATGTCACCGGGTTGCTGCGCTTGCGCATGTTGGGTTGCCAGTTGTCCATCGGCGACTTCGGCATGGGCGGCACCAGCCTGCAGCATTTGCTGGAGCTACCTTTTACCGAACTGAAAATCCCCCCGGCGTTTGCCTGTGGGATGGCCAATGATGATCGCAAGGCCGCGGTGGTGGCGGGCGCCATGAGCATGGCGGCGCGCCTGGGCGTTGCCGTGGTGGTCACCGGCGTGGAAACCGCCGCCGACTATCACGCTGTGGGCGAACTGGGCGCGGCGTGGCTGCAAGGCTGCTTTATCGCGCGGCCGATGGAGGCCACGGCGCTCAAGCAATGGATCGCGTTCCAGGCTAGGCCAGCCCGTGTTCCTGCACGTAAATAAACAGGGCGGCATCATTGACCAGCCCGAGCTTGCGCATGGCGCTGACTTTTTGCGCGCTGACGGTCTGCTTGCTGCGGTGCAGGTGCGCGGCGATCTCGCCCACCGTCATGCCACCGGCCAACAGGCGAATCACCTCCAGCTCCCGGGGTGACAGGTGCTCCTGGGAATGCAGGCGATCAGCGCCGACTTCCCCGGCCAGGCTCAGCGCCTGGCGGATGGTCTGGGCCACGTAGGTGCGTTGCTGGCGCACCTGGCGGATCGCCTGGGGCAGCTCATCGGCCAGGCTGGCCTTGCTCAGCAAACCCATCACACCCAATGCCAGGATGGAATGAAACAAACCGGCATTGTTGAGCATGGTCACCACCACAATGGGCAGGTGCGGATAGTGCCGGCGCAGTTGCTCGATCAAGCGCAGCCCGTCGGCCTGAGGCTCGACGGGCATCATGAAGTCCGTCACCACCACATCGCAGGCACAGTGTTGCAACACTGCACTGAGAGCCTGAGGGGAATTGGCCTCGCCGACGATGCTGATCTGCGGGTCCCGTTCGAGCACGGCGCGCAGGCCGATCAGGAAAATCGGGTGATCGTCGGCAATCACGATACGCAAAGGCGGTTCAGACGCAGCTCTCAAGTCAGGCTCCCGGGATAATCCAGGGATTCTAGCCTGTGCGCCGTTGTTTTTTCTCTGTCATCTTTTCCGTGCATGCTCGTTTTCCTCAAGCAGTGGATTACACAAAAGGTAGAACTTTCTGCTTTGAGCACGGGTCACTTGAATGTCAGCCTCTTCGTGACATTTTTGTTTTTCGAACCTTTTTCGAATGATTGAGTGGTGATCGAGATGGAAAGTATCAACCTATTGCTCAGCCAAGCACTGAGCCCTTATCAGGTTACGCTGACCTCTGCCGGTATGCGCGACGACTGCCTGGTAACCGTGAAGAACCCCGGTGGCGCCATCGTGGTTGAACGTGAAGTCGATCGTGCGCAATTGAGCGACAAGCGCGCGCTGGTGGATGTGGTGGATTGCCTGCTTCGCGACCTGAAAATTGCCGAAGGCCGCCTGGAACCTTCAGTCATCGCCGCCTTGCGCAACGCCTCCCAGACCCGTGGCGGCGCCCTGGCGTGAAACATTATTTTTCTTCGGAACCTTCCTACAAGGTGTTCAGTCAGAGTTTGTAACAGCAAGAGCAGGCATTGTGCTCCGGTGTCTGTAGCTTGCTGTACTGGTCTTTGTAGGCCACGTTTAACCCCGAGTTGTCTCCCCACTGCTCGGGGTTTCTTTTTGCCTGCAATTTGTCAGATCGCCCCGTCCTCGCGCAGGCGGGTGATAGCTGCGGCGTCGTAGCCCAGGGCATTGAGCACCAGGCTGTTGTGTTCACCCAATTGCGGGCCAACCCATTCGCAACTGCCCGGAGTGTCCGAGAGCTTGGGCACGATGCCGGGCATCTTGAAGTCCTTGCCGCCTGGCAACTGCGCCTTGAGGAACATTTCCCGGGCCAGGAATTGCGGGTCGCCCAGCATGTCTTCGGCGCTGTAGATACGGCTGGCGGGCACCTCGGCTTTATTCAGTTGCTCAATCACCTGGTCGAGCGACAGCGAATTGACCCAGCGATCAATCACGCCGTACAGCTCGTCGCGGCGAGTGTCACGCCCGTCATTGCTGGCCAGTGCTGGGTCGTTCGCCAAGTCCTCACGGCCGATCACCTGCATGAAGCGCTTGAAGATCGCATCGCCATTGGCGCCGATCTGCACATGCTTGCCGTCTGCGGTGGTGTGGATCGAGGACGGGGTGATGCCGGGCATGATGTTGCCGGTGCGCTCACGGATAAACCCGAACACATCGAACTCGGGGATCATGCTTTCCATCATGGCGAAGATGGCTTCGTACAGCGCCACATCCACCACTTGGCCCAGACCGCCATTGACCTCGCGGTGACGCAGTGCCATCAGCGCGCCGATCACCGCCCACAACGCGGCGATCGAGTCGCCGATGGAAATGCCGGTGCGCACTGGCGGGCGGTCCTCGAAGCCGGTGATATAGCGCAAGCCGCCCATGGACTCGCCCACCGCGCCAAACCCCGGTTGGTCCTTCATCGGCCCGGTCTGGCCGAAGCCCGAGAGGCGCACCATCACCAGCTTGGGGTTGAGGGCGTGCAGGGTTTCCCAGCTCAGGCCGAGTTTCTCCAGCACGCCTGGGCGGAAGTTTTCGATCAGGATGTCGGCGTCGGCCAACAGTTGCTTGAGGATCGCCAGCCCCTCAGGGTGCTTGAGGTTGAGGGTCAGGGACTGCTTGTTGCGCGCCTGTACGAACCACCACAGCGAAGTGCCTTCATACAGCTTGCGCCATTTGCGCAGCGGGTCGCCGCCGTCCGGGGATTCGACCTTGATCACCTCGGCGCCGAATTCGGCGCAGATGCGTGAGGCAAACGGGCCGGCGATCAGAGTGCCCAGTTCGATGACTTTCAGGCCGGCAAGTGGTTTGGCATTGAGCGACATGGGGATCCTTACAAGCGCGGGACGATGATGTACTGCTTTTTAACATAGGCGAGCTGCGTGGATGCAGCGCAGTATTCGTTCAATGCCCTCGCCATCGGTTAGACTGGCCGCCTTTCCTTGTCTTTAGAAGCCCGTTCATGGCCCAGCCGTCCACGACCTACAAATTCGAACTCAACCTCACCGACCTCGACCGCTCGGTGTATGAGAGCGTCAAACAGACCATCGCCCGCCACCCTTCGGAAACCGAAGAGCGCATGACCGTGCGCCTGCTGGCCTACGCCCTCTGGTACAACGAGCAATTGGCGTTCGGGCGTGGCCTGTCGGATGTGGACGAACCGGCCCTTTGGGAAAAGAGCCTGGATGATCGGGTTTTGCACTGGATCGAAGTCGGCCAGCCGGATGCCGACCGCCTGACCTGGTGCTCGCGCCGCACCGAACGCACCAGCCTGCTGGCCTATGGCAGCCTGCGCGTGTGGGAAGGCAAAGTAGTGCCGGTGGCCAACAACCTGAAAAACGTGCACATCGCTGCCGTGCCCCAGGAAGTGTTGGAGACCCTGGCCAAGGATATGCCCCGCGTCATCAAGTGGGACGTGATGATCAGCGAAGGCACGATCTTTGTGACCGATGACCGTGGCCAGCATGAAGTGCAACTGCAATGGCTGGTCGGCGAGCGCGGTTGAGCAGGGCTCCCTGTAGGAGCGAGCTTGCTCGCGAAAAACTCCAGGGCACCGCGATCACCCAGGCACACGCGTCATCGTTAACCACCTTCGCGAGCAAGCTCGCTCCTACAATGATCAAAGAGAAGTTATCACCACCGTATGCGTATCGATCCCCGCCCACTGCCCGCCGTCCTGCCTTTTCTCGGTGAACTGCCGCCGTTGTTGACCCGCCTTTACGCCGCACGCGGGGTGCAATCGGAAGCCGAGCTGGACAAGAGCCTGGCGCGGTTGATTCCCTATCAGCAGCTCAAGGGCATCGACGCGGCGGTGGACTTGCTGGTGACGGCCCTGGAGCAGCGCCAGCGCATCCTGATCGTTGGTGACTTCGACGCCGATGGCGCCACGGCGAGCACCGTGGGCACCCTGGGCTTGCGTTTGCTCGGCGCGGCCCATGTCGACTACCTGGTGCCCAACCGCTTCGAATACGGCTATGGCCTGACCCCGGAAATCGTCGCGGTGGCCCTGCAGCGCGAGCCGCAGTTGCTGATCACCGTGGACAACGGCATCTCCAGCGTCGAAGGCGTGGCGGCGGCGAAGGCGGCGGGGTTGCAGGTGCTGGTCACCGACCACCACTTGCCCGGTGATGAACTGCCGGCCGCCGACGCCATCGTCAATCCGAACCAGCCGGGCTGCACGTTTCCCAGCAAGGCCCTGGCCGGGGTCGGCGTGATCTTTTACGTGCTGATGGCCCTGCGCGCGCGCTTGCGCAGCCTGGGTTGGTATGACAGCAAGCCCCAGCCGAACATCGGTGAACTGCTTGACCTCGTGGCCCTGGGCAGCGTCGCTGACGTGGTGCCGCTGGACGCCAACAACCGCATCCTCGTGCACCAGGGCCTGGAGCGTATTCGGGCCGGTCGGGCACGGCCGGGGATCAAGGCGATTCTGGAAGTGGCCAAGCGTGATCATGCGCGTATCACCTCCACCGACCTGGGTTTTATCCTCGGCCCGCGCCTGAATGCCGCCGGACGCCTGGACGATATGAGCCTGGGCATCGAATGCCTGCTCACCACCGACTTCGCCGCTGCACGGGAAATGGCCGCGCAACTGGACGGCATGAACCAGGACCGTAAATCCATCGAACAAGGCATGCAGCGCGAGGCCCTGGCCCAGCTCAAGGACTTGCCGGTGGAGTCGATGCCGTACGGCTTATGCCTGTTCGACCCGGAGTGGCACCAAGGGGTGATCGGCATCCTCGCGTCGCGTATGAAGGAACGGTACTTTCGCCCGACCATCGCCTTTGCCGATGCCGGCGATGGCCTGCTCAAGGGCTCTGGACGCTCGGTGCAAGGCTTTCATATCCGCGATGCGCTGGCGGTCGTCGCCAGCCAGCATCCCAACCTGATCACCAAATACGGCGGCCACGCCATGGCGGCGGGGCTGACCTTGCCTGAAGCCAACTTCCCGTTGTTCGCCGAAGCCTTTGATGCCGAAGTGCGTCGGCAACTGCGCGAAGAAGACCTCACCGGCCGCCTGCTTTCAGACGGTACCCTGGCGGTGGAAGAGTTTCACCTGGAACTGGCCCGCGCCCTGCGCCATGCCGGCCCGTGGGGGCAGCACTTTCCCGAGCCGTTGTTTCACGGGGTATTTCAGTTGGTGGAGCAGCGGGTGGTGGGTGAGCGGCATTTGAAAGTGGGGCTCAAGAGCGAATGCGGGTCGGTGAAGCTCGATGGCATTGCCTTTGGCGTGGACCGCGAAGTGTGGCCGAACCCGACCGTGCGGTGGGTGGAGTTGGCGTACAAGCTGGATGTGAATGAATTTCGTGGCAATGAGACGGTGCAGTTGATGATTGCCCACATCGAACCGCGCTGATTATTAGCAACATCACACATCAAAAATGTGGGAGCGGGCTTGCTCGCGAATGCGGAGTGTCAGTCAATACTGCTGTGACTGATCCACCGCTTTCGCGAGCAAGCCCGCTCCCACATTTTGTTTTGTGTATGGCTCGGGATTACTCGGCTTTGGCCTGATGCTTGACGATAATATCCACCAAGCGCTTGGCCAGCGCCGGGTAGTTCTCATCGAAGTGGTGCCCGCCCGGCAACTTCATGGCTTCGCCCACGGCGGTTTTGTCGGTGCAGCCGCTCTCGTCGACTTCTTCGGCGCCGTAGATGCACACGACTTTTTCAGGCGGCAGCTTGGCCATTTCCGGGCCGGTGGCGGCTTCTTTGCCGGCGTTGCCCAGCCAGCCTTCCACTTCGATTTCAAAGCTGCCGGTGCGGGCGAAGGCCAGCAGGATGATCGCGTCTACCCGTTGCTGTTCGTTCTCTGGCATACGGTTGTAGATCGCCGGCAATACGTCGGCGCCGAACGAGTAACCGGTCAACACGAAGCGCTTGGTGCCCCACTTTTGCCGGTAGTGTTGCATCAGCTCGGTGAGGTCCTTGGCGCTTTGCTCAGGCGTCTTGTGCTGCCAGTAGTAGCGCAGGGTGTCGATGCCCACCACCGGGTAGCCGATCTTCGCCATCTCGCCCGCCACGTCGCGATCCAGGTCGCGCCAGCCGCCGTCACCGGAGAGGAACAGGGTCACGGTGTCCTTGGCTTGGCCGGCGGGTACTTCCACCACCGGAATCGCCAGGCCGCCGTTGTCCGAACCGACCAGTTGCTTGCGCAGTTCGTTGTTCAGCACCTGTGGGTAATGAATGTCGTAGTCGCTGATGCTGGTCGTAGCGCGCGGTGTGTCACGTACGAAACTGGCGCTCTCATCGTCGGGGTTATCGTTCCACGCCACCAGCCAGTTGCCATGGGCGGCGGTTTTCGGCAGCGGGTCGTTGCAGCCTTCCTGTTTCAGGGCGAAGCCCACAGAGATGGCGTTGGCCTTGTCGTCGTTCTGGGTGGCCAGCCAGCGCCAGGCGAGTGCGGCGCCAGGGCCGATGCCGCTGACCAGGGTCGCCGGGCCTTTGAGCTGGGCCAGGGCGCCTTGCAGGGCTTTTTCCTGCAATGCGCAGTCATCTTTGGGCAGCACCACCTGAACCAGTTGCGCAGCACCGCCCTGGCTCAGGGCCATCAGTTGGCTGTCGGTCAAGGTTTCGTCGGCCATCACCGCCACGGCCACGCGGGCTTTTGCGTTGCTGGCCGGGGTCACGCGGGTCATTACCGAACCGTCGGCCTGGGGCAAATGCTCCAGGGTCGGCTGCGGGGCAGGGCGGTTCCAGTACCAGAAGCCACCCGCCGCGATCAGCGCAAGCAGCACCACTAAAGCCAATACATACCGCCAGGAGCGTCGAATCATCAGCGTTTCACCAATCCAGTCAAGCCGCCCGCGATCAGGGCGGCGGTATCGGCCAATGCCACCAGCGGATCCAGTCCTGCGGGCACGGCCATGTAACGGGGTTCCCAGTCTGGCTGGAACTTGTCTTTGAAGCGGCGCAAACCTTGGAAGTTATACAGTTGCTCGCCACGGCGGAACACCATCGAACCCAGGCGTTGGGTCAGCGGTGCGCCACGGCGCGGTTGCAAGCCCGACAACGGCACCATGCCGAGGCTGAAGCGTGCGTAGTCGTGGCTCTTATAATGTTGAATCAGGCCCACCATCATGAATTCCATGGTCAACTTGGGCGCGTCCGGGTGGGCACGCATCAGGTCGAGGCTGGCCAGGTCATGGTTGTAGGTTTCGAGCAAGTTGGCGAAGGCCACCGGGCGCCCTTCGAAGCGAATGATCGCGATACGAAAGTGCTTGAGGTAATCATCGCTGAAACGGCCCAGGGAGAAGCCCTTTTCCCGCACATTCTTACCTGTAAGCCAGGCATCGGAGATGACTTTTAATTCATCCATCGGCGCCTTGCCCGGTTCGCAGATCTCCAGGGACAGGCCGTCCCGGGTGCCACGGTTCCAGGTGTAGCGCAAATCCTTCATTTCTTTGCCCTTGGCTTCCAGGTCAAAGCGTTTCAGATCGACGCGGGCTTCTTCACCCAGCTTGATCGCGGTGAGGCCGATGTCCATGTAATACGGCAGGTTCTCGGCGCGTACCTGGTAGAACACCGGGCGGGCGTGGTGGATGTCGCACAGGTCGCGGAACTGCCAGATCATCTCGGCGCGCTGTTGGGTCGGGCCGATCGGGTCGTACAGGGCCACCAGGCTACGCCCGCGACGGGCATACATCAGGAAGGCTTCGTCGTTGGGGTGAAACAGCAGCGCCTTGTCGCCAGTGAGCGCCAGGCCGCCGTCGGGTTGGGACGAGGCCATCAGGATCTTGCTGGCGCGCTCCAGTTCTTCCGGGGTCGGCAGGTGAATGACCGGGCGTGCCGTGCGCAGCAGCCAGGTCAGCGACACGATCACCAGCAACACGGCGGCGCCGAGCAGCGAACGCAAGCCACGCGGGGCGTTGGCATCGAGGGTGAACTGCCACCAGAGTTGATGGCTGTAGGGCACGTCCTGATAGGCAAACAGCAGCAGCCAGATCGAGGCACCGAGCACACAGACACTGGCCACCAGGTACAGCGGCGAAAACGGCAACTCGGTCAGGCGACTGGCGCGGTAGAAGGAGCGGCGGAAGATGGCCAGCAGCACTGCGGTCATGGTCATCAGGCTGGCTTCTTCCCAGTCGAAGCCTTTAAGCAGCGAGAGCAGGGCGCCGACCAGCAGCAGCACCATGGTCAGCATCCAGGCGGCCGACAAGCGCCGACGCAGGCCCTGGGCGAGCAACAGGCACAACACGCCGATCAGGCTGGCACCGAAGTGCGACGCGTCAATCAGACGATGGGGGATCAGGAAACCGATGTTTTCCAGGCGTGAGTCGATCTCTGGCGTGGCGCCGGAAAACAGCAGGACCACGCCGGACAAAAAAACCAGGACGGCCAATACTGGCGCTGCCAGCCCTGATGCCACCCGCAGGCTTTGCTGGGTCTGAAACAGGCGCTGGGCCTCGTTGACCAGCAGGAATACACAGGCGATCAGCAGCGGCAGCACCACGTAGATCATGCGGTACAGCAACAAGGCAGCAGCCAGGGGCGCGGCACCGAGTTTGTCGGCAAAGGCCGCCAGCAGGATCGCTTCGAATACACCCACGCCACCCGGCACATGGCTGAGCACACCAGCGGCCAGGGCCAGCAGGTACACCAGCAGGAACGGGCCGAAGGGCGGCGCTTCCGGCAACAGCAGATACAGCACGGTAGCGGCTGCGGCGACGTCCAGTGCGGTGATGATCAGTTGCAGGAACGTCAGGCGTCGGCCTGGCAGGCGCAGGGTACGGCGCCCGGCCTTGACCAGCAGGTTGTCAGGGTAGGGCTGTTCCGGCAGTCGGCGGCGATAGATGCCGATGCACAGCAGCACCGACAACAGCAGCACGGCGCCGGCAATGCCACCGAGCAGGCTTTGCGATAAATGCAGGTAAGTGGAAGCGGCCGGCAAGTTGCTCAACGTGGCCAGCGCGGCCAGCGGCGGCAGGGCACAGCCCAGGGCCAGGCTGGCGAATACGGTCATGTGCGCCACTTCCGAGGCGCCGATGCCATGGCGTGCATATAAACGGTAGCGCACCGAACCGCCCGAGAGCATCGACAAACCAATGGCGTTGCCGATGGCAAAGGCGGTGAAACCACCCAGGGCCAGGGTTTTGGCGGGCAATTGCACGCCAGCATACCGCGCGCCGGAGAACTCATAACCGAGCAGGATAATGAAGCCGCCAACCGCTGCCGCAAAGGCACCCAACAAGGCGGGCTTGGGCACTTCCAGGATCGAATCGTGCAGGGCGTAGAGGTCCAGCTCCAGCAACAGGTGTCGGCAGGCGATCAGGGCGATTGCAAACAGCAGGAGCGTCACGGCCAGGCCGATGGGCTGGCGATACTTGCTCAACAGGTCCAGCCACCGCAAACGGGTGGGAGTGATCGGTTGTTCTGCTGTGACGGTGTCTTGTGGTTCAGACGAGTTGGCGCGCATCAATCACCTCGTGGATTGTGCGCGACAGGATGGAGGTATCCAGCCAAGTTACCAATCCCTATGGACAAAATAATTACAAATATTAACGCGGATCACCGGGCGCGGCGACTGCGGCCATTGGTCGTAGAGGGGTAGCGCTTGAGCAGTGAGCCTAGCGTGCAATGAGATGGACTCTGCAAACCGTCTACGGTTTCATGAAAGATGCCATGCCATTGTTTCAGAAGAACTTTTTCGCCAGATACAAAAAAGGCCACTCTTTCGAGTAGCCTTTTTTGATGTTTGGTTGCGGGAGCCGGATTTGAACCGACGACCTTCGGGTTATGAGCCCGACGAGCTACCAGACTGCTCCATCCCGCGTCTGTGGGCGGCATTCTACAGCCCAACGGCAGGGTGTCAACCGTTAATGAGCCAATCGCTGAAATAAGCGCTAATTATTCTGAAATCAAGGTGTTGGGCGCTTTGTGCAAGGGAAAACAAGCGCGCACAAAAAAGGCCACTCTTTCGAGTAGCCTTTTTTGATGTTTGGTTGCGGGAGCCGGATTTGAACCGACGACCTTCGGGTTATGAGCCCGACGAGCTACCAGACTGCTCCATCCCGCGTCTGTGTGTCGGCATTCTACAGAGGAACGCGAGTGTGTCAACCCGTAAACTGAAGAAAAGCGCTTGTGCTTCAATCGGTTAGCGCTTCAGAGGTCGGTTCGTGAGGGTTCCAGGCCAGGCAGGACAAGGCTTTCAGCTCTATTGGGATGCTAGATTCGATTGAGAAAATATATTCATCTACGAAATTTCCTACCGCTCAGGCGGAAGATTCAAACTACTGGTGCTATATACAGGGGTGAGTGCGATACTGGCCACCCGTTGGTTAACACCCCGTTTATATGACGCAGCGCAAAATCATCCACGTCGACTGTGATTGCTTCTACGCCGCCATCGAGATGCGCGACGACCCGAGCCTGGCGCAAAAGCCCTTGGCCGTCGGTGGCTCGGCAGATCGGCGCGGGGTGATCGCCACCTGCAACTACGAAGCGCGGGCGTATGGGGTACGTTCGGCGATGTCGTCACGTCATGCCTTGAAACTGTGCCCGGACTTGACCATCGTCAAGCCGCGCATGGACGCCTATAAAGAAGCATCGAAAGAAATCCAGCTGATTTTCCGTGACTACACCGACTTGATCGAGCCGTTGTCGCTGGATGAGGCCTACCTCGACGTGTCTGACAGTCCGCATTTTGGCGGCAGCGCCACGCGTATTGCCCAGGACATTCGGCGCCGGGTCTCCAACCAGTTGCATATCACCGTGTCTGCCGGCGTGGCGCCCAACAAGTTTTTGGCCAAGATCGCCAGCGACTGGAAAAAACCCAACGGCCTGTTCGTGATCACGCCGGACCAAGTCGAAGACTTTGTCTCGCAGTTGCGTGTCAGCAAGCTGCATGGCGTGGGCAAGGTCACCGCCGACAAGCTGGCGCGCCTGGGCATCGAAGACTGCCTGCAATTGCGCGACTGGAACAAACTGGCGCTGGTGCGCGAATTCGGTAGTTTCGGCGAACGCCTGTGGAGCTTGGCCCGTGGGATTGATGACCGCGTGGTGCAAAACGACAGCCGGCGGCAGTCCATCAGTGTGGAAAATACCTTCGACGTGGACCTGCCAGACCTTCCGAGTTGCCTGGCGAAACTGCCGCAACTGATGGAAACCCTGGCCGGGCGCATGGCGCGTATCGACAGCAGCTACCGGGCGGGTAAGCCGTTCGTCAAAGTGAAGTTTCATGACTTTACCCAGACGACGCTGGAACAGGCCGGGGCAGGGCGGGATCTGGAGAGTTATGAACAGTTGATGACCCAGGCGTTCAATCGCGGCGGCAAGCCGGTGCGGTTGCTGGGGATAGGCGTACGGTTGCTGGACCTGAGTGGCGGCAACGAACAGCTCGAGTTTTCCTGGTAAAAACCACGAAACAAATGTGGGAGCTGGCTTGCCTGCGATGGCGGAGTGTCAGTCACGAATGTTGTAACTGATACACCGCTATCGCAGCATAGGTATCTACACAATTTTGGGGGCTGTAGCAGCAGACGGTAACCACGATGCGAAGCGAGTCGCTCTTGATCTTGCTTTTGATCTTAGGCGCCCCGTTAAACCACGCTGGCCGGAATTCGACAGTGATTTGGGGGGTAAACCGGCAGGGATGCCGGTTTAGCCGCCCCGCGCCATGGATGGCGCGTGGCGGCGGCCCCCCAAATCACTGGCGGATTACGGGCACACCGAGCCTAAGCGAGGTGCCGAGTGGTGGGGCAAGAGCGTTTTGCTTACTTTTGCGCTTTTCAAAAGTGAGCCGCTGTCAGAGCGGAACCCTAAGTGGCCGTTACCTAAATAACGGATATGTACCCGGTCCAACTGTATTGCCTGTCAGGCCGTCTTCGCAGGCAAGCCAGCTCCCACCGTTTGATCTTCACAAGCATCGAGCGATCAGCGTGCGCCAGGGTCTGCCACCAACCGCCCCGCATCCTTGGTCAACGCCTGCACAAACTCCTGCTGCAACTCCGGGTCATTGCGCGTCAGTTCGATCAGGCTTTGTTCCAGCTCGCTGGCTTCTTCTTCCAGGCCCAACTCCGACAGGCGTTTGACCCGGTGCACCCACTGGTTCACCTCGTCATCTTCCAGATCGTCGTAGATCAGGGCATGGGCTTCGAGCAACTTGCTGCGCAGCGTGTTGCTGACCGCCAGGGTCGAGTCGGTATGCACGTCGTCCTGGCCATCTTGCACACTGATCTTCAAGGTGGTGACGCGGTTCAGGTCCTGCTCGGCAAACGGGCTGTCCAACAGGTTCAGGCGCAGTATGCCGTTGCGGTCGGTGGTCAGTTCGTGGGTCTGCTTGCCGGCGGTGACTTGTACCGGGCGCTCGCTCCAGGGCAGGCTCGAATACTCCAGGCGCTTGTCACGCTGGACTTCATCGATAGCCGCCAGGTTCTGTTGCGCACGGCCGTGGGATTGCACGTTCATGAACGGGTTGATGCCGTCCACGCCATAGCTCAACCAGTCATGGGTCACACTCGTGGGCAGGTTGCCGAGGGCGAAGATATTCACCACGTTGGCACCCACGCCCGCCACCAGCGCCACGGCACCCAAGGGCATCTCATAGAGTTTGCGCCAGGGCTGGTAGGGCGTGTAGCGGTCGTAACGACGGGTGACTTCGAATTCGGTGACCTCGAAGGTCTTCTGCTCATGAATGCGAACCCGGCGTTGCGGCAGCTCCAGCACTTTAGGCTCGCCTACGTCGATCTGCAGGCTGTGGCCGAGCAACTTACGCTCGACCCGCTCCTCGTGCTCACTGCGTTGCGACATCTGATTGGCGCAGCCGCTGACCAGCAGGGCGCCGCACAAGGCGGCGCCCCCCAGGGCTCTGGTGTTTCGCTTGAACATGACTTCTCTTGATCTGGTTTTCAGCGACGAATACGCGCCTGAAGGAAAGACAGCACGTCAGCCACCGGCAACGGTTGGGCTTCGGCTTCGGTCCGGCTCTTGTATTCCAGATTGCCATCAGCCAGGCCGCGGTCGCTGACCACGATCCGGTGCGGGATGCCAATCAGTTCCATGTCGGCGAACTTGATGCCCGGGCTGGTTTTCTTGTCCCGATCATCGAGCAGCACTTCAAAACCGGCAGCGGTGAGTTCCGCGTACAGTTTGTCGGTGGCTTCGCGTACTTGCTCGGTTTCATAGCGCAGCGGCACCAGGGCCACCTGGAACGGCGCCAGGGCGTCACTCCAGATAATGCCTTTCTCGTCGTTGTTCTGCTCGATGGCAGCGGCAACCACGCGGGACACGCCGATGCCGTAGCAGCCCATGTCCAGGGTGATCGGCTTGCCGTTCTCGCCGAGTACTTCGCACTTCATCGCCTTGCTGTACTTGTTGCCCAGCTGGAAGATGTGCCCGACTTCGATGCCGCGCTTGATCTCCAGGGTGCCCTTGCCATCCGGGCTCGGGTCGCCGGCCACGACGTTGCGCAGGTCGGCCACGGTCGGAACCGGCAGGTCACGCTCCCAGTTCACCCCGAAGTAGTGCTTGTCGTCGATGTTGGCGCCGATACCGAAGTCGCTCATCAGCTCCACCGAGCGGTCGATGATGATCGGCAGCGGCATGTTCAGCGGGCCCAGGGAGCCCGCACCGGCGCCAATGGCGTCGCGCAGTTCGGCATCGGTGGCCATGACCAGCGGGCTGGCTACGCCAGGCTGGTTGGCGGCCTTGATTTCGTTGAGCTCGTGGTCGCCACGGATCACCAGGGCGATCAGCTTGCCTTCTTCTTCGGCGCGCACGATCAGGGTCTTGATGGTCTTTTCAATCGGCAGATTGAATTTCTCCACCAGGGCCGCGATGGTCTTGGTGTCTGGCGTGTCGACCAGGCGCAGCTCCTCCGTGGGAGCAGGGCGCGAGGTTTCACGTGGTATGGCTTCGGCCTTCTCGATGTTCGCCGCGTAGTCGGAACCGTTGCTGAACACGATATCGTCTTCGCCGGACTCGGCCAGCACGTGGAATTCGTGAGAGCCGGCACCGCCGATGGAGCCGTTATCCGCTTCAACCGGACGGAACTTCAGGCCCAGGCGCGTGAACACGTTGCAGTAGGCCTGGTGCATGCGATCGTAGGTCGCTTGCAGGGAAGCCTGGTCGGCGTGGAACGAATAGGCGTCCTTCATGATGAATTCGCGGCCACGCATCAAGCCGAAGCGTGGGCGGATTTCATCACGGAACTTGGTCTGGATCTGATACAGGTTCAGCGGCAACTGCTTATAGCTGCTCAGCTCGTTGCGCATCAGGTCGGTGATGACTTCTTCGTGGGTCGGGCCGGCGCAGAAGTCGCGGCCATGACGGTCTTTAAAACGCAGCAACTCAGGGCCGTACTCTTCCCAGCGCCCGGATTCCTGCCACAACTCCGCCGGTTGGGTGCTCGGCATCAACACTTCCAGAGAGCCGGCAGCGTTCATTTCTTCACGAACGATGGCTTCGACCTTGCGCATCACCTTCAAGCCCATGGGCAACCAGGTGTAAAGGCCCGAGGCCAGTTTGCGGATCATACCGGCGCGCAGCATCAGCTGATGGCTGATCACAACCGCGTCGGAAGGCGTTTCTTTCTGTGTGGCGAGCAAATATTGACTGGTACGCATGGTAGGCCGTTGTCGGTTGCTTGGACTTGAAATGACTTGGGATTGTACGGGCGCTTAGTGCTGGAGTACAGGCATCAGAATGCAGAGGGGTCTGTGGGAGCGGGCTTGCTCGCGAATGCGGTGGGTCAGCCCAAGACTCGGAGGCTGACACGCCGCATTCGCGAGCAAGCCCGCTCCCACATGTGTCAGTCTTCCTGCGGGGGATTCAGCCGGGCGCGGCGGTTCTCCTGGAACCAATGCAGCGCAATCAGGAACAGCGTCGGCACACCCATCAGGCAGGTGATCATAAAGAAGTTGTGATACCCGAACTTCTCCACCATCACCCCCGAATACCCACCGATCAAACGTGGCAGCAACAGCATGATCGAGCTGAGCAACGCATATTGGGTGGCGGAGAACTTGAGGTTGGTGAGGCTCGACAGGTAAGCCACGAACGCTGAAGTGGCCATGCCCGAACTGAAGTTGTCCAGGGAGATGGTGACAATCAACATCTGCAGGTCGGGGCCCATGTCGGCGAGCATCACGAACAGCAGGTTGGTGCCGGCCGAGGCTACGCCGCCGATGAGCAGGATCGGCAATATCCCGAACCGCACGATCAACAGCCCGCCCATGCCGGCACCGAGCAGGGTCATGATCAGGCCGAAGATCTTGCTCACCCCGGCGATCTGGTCCTTGGTGAAACCCTGGTCGATATAAAACACATTGGCCATGACGCCCATCACGGTGTCGGACATGCGATAGGTCGCAATCAGCCCGAGCAGTAGCAGCGCCTGCCAGCGGTAGCGCAGGATAAAGTCGTTGACCGGCGTCAGCACCGGCGCCAGGCCCCGGCGGCCCATGGCCGAAAGGCACAGCGCAGTGAGGGTGATATAGAGGATGGCACGCAGGAAGGCACGGTCTTCCATCAGCAGTTCCCACAGGCTCACGCCCTGGAACAGTACGCTGGCAAAGTCGGTGTTATACAGCTGGGTAAACATCGCCGGCACCGAGACCAACAGCACGATCAGTACAAACACCGACACCAACTGGTGCGCGAAGCTGTAGCGCCCGGCCTGCAGTTGGGTGCGCAGTGGCACATCGGGCTCACGCATAAACAATGTGGTGAGCAGCGCCGGCACCATCAACACGCCGAACAGCACATAGGTGCCTGTCCAGGCCGAGTGTTTATAGTTGAAGCCGGTGGAGCCGAAGCCTTCGGCAAAGAACAGCGCACCGGCCGTGGCCAGCAGGGCGGCGATGCGATAACCAGACATGTAGCTTGCCGCCAGGGCGGCCTGACGGCTGTCGTCGGCGATTTCTAGGCGGTAGGCATCCACAGCGATGTCTTGGGTGGCCGACGCGAAGGCGACGACCACCGCAATGGCGATCAACCAGGACAGGTGTTTTTGCGGGTCGCAAAAACCCATGCCGATCAATCCGAGGATCACCAGCGATTGGGCCAGCACCAGCCACGAGCGACGGCGCCCCAGTTTCCCCAGCAACGGCAGGCGCCATTGGTCGAGCAGCGGCGACCAGACCCATTTGAAGGCGTAGGCCAGACCGATCAGGCTCGCATAGCCAATGGTCTCGCGGGCCACACCGGCTTCACGCAGCCACACTGAAAGCGTCGAAAACACCAACATGTAAGGCATGCCGGCGGCGAAACCGAGCAACAACAGCACTAACGTCGAAGGGCTGGCATAGGCGGCGAGCGCGGCGCGCCAGGTTTTACGGGGCATGGGCTGGAGTCTGCCTCAGATTTGCGGAAACAAAGCGCGCACTCTAACCGCTGTGCTCTACCGGACGCCAGCCATGACGCTGAATATCAACACGATTGTTCAGGATAGTGACGCCTTCGCTACGTAAACGCGCACGTTGTTCGTCACCCGAGGCACTGCCCACCGGCAGACTTATCCGACCACCGGCGCCCAGCACACGATGCCAGGGCAGTCGCGTGTCCTGCGGCAACTGACTCAGGGTGCGCCCGACCCAACGGGCAGCACGCCCCAAACCTGCCAGGTGTGCCAGTTCGCCGTAACTGACCACGCAGCCTTCGGGCACCTGCGACAGCGTCAGGTACAGGGCAGTGCGGCGTATCTCGGCGGGGCTTTGTGGCGTATCGGCAGGTGGAATCACTGTGGGCATATCCGTTGAGATCGTCGTTGTTTTGTCAGAAACGTCTGTAAACATGACGATGAGTATTGAACTCAATATAAATCCTTGAGTCAGTTCTAGCCATGTAACACTATAACGCCCCTTTTTTCGCCTACCCTGAGCCCCGTACTTGCTTATGTTGTCCAGAACCCTGTTGTGCCTTGCTGTTTTCAGTGCTTCCACGCCCTTGCTCGCCGATACCGTCTGGTTGAAAAACGGTGACCGGCTCACCGGCAAGATCAAAGTCTTCGACGGTGGCAAGTTGCTGATCCAAACCTCCTACGCAGGCTCCATCCCGGTGGACTGGAAGCAGGTCAAAACCCTGGAAAGCGACCAGGAACTGCTGGTCAAGCAGGACGCCTACACCGGTGAAAAGGCCAAGTCCTTGCAGGCAGCCGATGATGGCAAGGTGGTGCTGGCTAATGGCGAGGCGCCCAAGACGGTGGAACTGGCAAGTATCCAACAGATCATGAAGCCCAAGCCTGTTATCGAAGACCTGGTGTGGAAGGGCAACGTCGACCTGGCGCTGGACTACAAGCGCGCGGACAAAGACACCAACGACTACGACATCGACTTCAAGACCTCGGCCCGTCACGGCCAGTGGCGCCATACGGGCAAGGGCGAGTACAACCGCGAGTTCCAGGACGACGTCACCACCACCGACAACTGGGCCCTGGAATACGACCTGGACCGCTTTATCACCGAGCATTGGTTCTGGCAGGGGCGCCTGACCTACAAGCGCGACAAGGTCGAAGACCTGGCGCGCCAGCGCACCGTGGGTACCGGCCCGGGCTACCAGTTCTGGGACGATGAGTTGGGCGCGTTCTCCCTCGGCTCGCTGGTCAACCGCACCGATTACGAATATGCCGACGGCGGCAAGGACAACTTCTACTCCCTGGCCATGAAGTGGAACTACAACCGCTACCTGGTGGGCAAGACCGTGGAGTTCTTCACCAATGGCGAACTGGGCAAGCCCCTGGACGGCCCGGCCGATTACTCGCTGGATGCCGAGATGGGCCTGCGCTACAAAGTCACCGAATGGGCATCGCTCAACCTCAAGGCCGAGCGTGACGTCATCAGCGGCGACTCCGACAGCAGCTTGAGCAAGACCCGCTACACCGCAGGCTTTGGCGTGGCCTGGTAAACCGGCGTCGGCCCCTCTGGCAACCTGCGCAGATATTGATTACCTTGTGTTGAGATCCATTCCCATATGCCATGGGTCGCGGAACATCCGAGGAATCCTATATTGAGCACGCAGGTTGCCAAGAACGCCCGAGAGCTGTTGCTCAAGGAATACCGTGGGGCGCTCGCCACACAGTCCAAAGCCATGCCCGGTTTTCCCTTCGGCTCGGTGGTGCCCTACTGCCTGGACGAGCAGGGCCGCCCGCTGATCCTGATCAGCCGCATTGCCCAGCACACCCATAACCTGCAAAAAGACCCCAAGTGTTCGCTGCTGGTGGGTGAGCGCGAGGCCGATGATGTGCAAGCCGTCGGGCGCCTGACCTACCTGGCCGAAGCCGAGAAGCTGGAAGACGCCGCCGCCATCGAAGCAGCTGCCGAGCGCTACTACCGCTACTTCCCTGATTCGGCCAACTACCACAAGGCCCATGATTTCGATTTCTGGGTGCTCAAGCCGGTGCGCCACCGTTATATCGGTGGGTTTGGCGCGATCCATTGGGTCGACCAATTGACCTTGGCCAACCCGTTTGCGGGCAAGGCCGAGCGCAGCATGATCGAGCACATGAACAGCGATCACACCAAAGCCATTGCCCATTACGTCGAGCTGGGCGGTTTGCCAGCCACCGAGCCTGCGCAGTTGGTCGGTATCGACAGCGAAGGCATGCACCTGCGCATTGGCCAATCGTTGCATTGGCTAGGGTTTGCCGAGCCCTGCAATACGCCGACACAAGTACGCGAAGCCCTGGTTTCATTGGCGCACGCCGAGGTCTGGCCGAAAAAAACCGTGGCTACTGCTTGAATTCACGCAATGGCGACGTCATCTAAGGTGAACTGGCAAGGCATTCTTGCGTTGAGGAACCATTTGATGCGCCCTTTTTTATTGCTCTTTCTGCTGTTTCCGGTGTTGGAGCTGTTCGTATTCGTTAAAGTCAGCGGTGCGATCGGTTTCTTCCCGGCGCTGCTGCTGATCATCGCTGGCTCCATGCTTGGCGTGCTGGTGCTGCGTGTCGCCGGCCTGGCGACTGCGCTGCGTGCCCGTGAAAGCCTGAACCGCGGCGAACTGCCGGCCCAGACCATGCTTGAGGGCCTGATGATGGCCCTGGCCGGTGGCCTGCTGATCCTGCCAGGCTTTATCAGCGATGTGCTCGGCCTGGTGCTGTTGCTGCCGTTCACCCGCAAGCTGCTGGCCGGCAAGATGCGCCAGCGTGCCGAAGAGGCCGCGATGCGCCAGCGTGCGTTCGCCGACGACCTGCAACCCCGTGGCGGCCCGGCTCCGCGCCAACCCCTGGGGCGTGAAGGTGATGTGATCGAAGGCGAATTCGAACACCGCGACAACAAATAACCGCTTCACCGGCACGGCACCTTCGGGTGCCGTGTTGCATTTACCCTTGAGCCGACACAAAAAATTTCATCCCCGGCCCCTTGTAATAAGCCTGGGCGCCCTTATGTAACGGTCACCGCAAGGTTTCTGGTGGTGACACTAGACAGACTTCCGCGTCTCGCCCAGCGAGCCGCGACCGGCACCGCCGGAATTTAACCCGCCGGAATTGATACCGGCCGATGAAAAACACAATTAGGAGAGATCGACAATGAAGCTTCGTCCTCTGCACGACCGCGTCGTAATCCGTCGCAGCGAAGAAGAAAAGAAAACCGCTGGCGGGATCGTTCTGCCAGGTTCGGCTGCTGAAAAAGCCAACCACGGTGTGATCGTCGCTGCTGGTCCAGGCAAAACCCTGGAGAACGGTGATGTACGCGCACTGGCCGTGAAAGTGGGTGACAAGGTTGTTTTCGGCCCTTACTCCGGCAGCAACACTGTGAAAGTAGACGGCGAAGACCTGCTGGTAATGGCTGAGAACGAAATTCTCGCCGTTCTGGAAGACTGATTTCCTCGCTCATTTTCCCGTTACTACAAAGTATTTAAGGAATATCGATCATGGCTGCTAAAGAAGTTCTGTTTGGCGATTCCGCCCGTAAAAAAATGCTCAAAGGCGTTAACGTCCTGGCTGACGCGGTAAAAGCGACCCTGGGCCCGAAAGGCCGTAACGTGATCATCGAGAAGAGCTTCGGCGCTCCGACCATCACCAAGGACGGCGTTTCCGTCGCCAAAGAAATCGAACTGAAAGACCGTTTCGAGAACATGGGCGCGCAGCTGGTCAAAGACGTTGCCTCCCGTGCCAACGATGACGCAGGCGACGGCACCACCACTGCTACCGTACTGGCTCAGGCGATCGTCAACGAGGGCTACAAGGCCGTTGCTGCCGGCATGAACCCTATGGACCTCAAGCGTGGCATCGACAAGGCGACCATCGCCATCGTTGCCGAGCTGAAAAACCTGTCCAAGCCGTGCGCCGACACCAAGGCCATCGCTCAGGTAGGCACCATCTCCGCCAACTCCGACAGCTCCATCGGCGACATCATTGCCGAAGCCATGGAAAAAGTCGGTAAAGAAGGCGTGATCACCGTTGAAGAAGGCTCGGGCCTGGAAAACGAACTGTCGGTTGTAGAAGGCATGCAGTTCGACCGTGGCTACCTGTCTCCTTACTTCGTCAACAAGCCAGAGACCATGGTTGCCGAACTGGACAACCCGCTGATCCTGCTGGTCGACAAGAAGATCTCCAACATCCGCGAAATGCTGCCAGTACTGGAAGCCGTTGCCAAAGCCGGCCGCCCATTGCTGATCGTTTCCGAAGACGTTGAAGGCGAAGCCCTGGCGACTCTGGTTGTGAACAACATGCGTGGCATCGTCAAGGTTGCAGCCGTCAAGGCTCCAGGCTTCGGCGACCGTCGCAAGGCCATGCTGCAGGACATCGCCGTATTGACCGGCGGTACCGTTATCTCCGAAGAGATCGGCCTGAGCCTGGAAAGCGCCACCCTGGAAAACCTGGGTAGCGCCAAGCGCGTGACCATCTCCAAGGAAAACACCATCATCGTTGACGGTGCTGGCGTTGAAGGCGACATCGAGTCCCGTATCGCGCAGATCCGTGCACAGGTTGCCGAAACTTCCTCGGATTACGACCGTGAAAAACTGCAAGAGCGCCTGGCCAAGCTGTCCGGCGGCGTTGCAGTGATCAAGGTTGGCGCTGGTTCTGAAGTTGAAATGAAAGAGAAGAAGGCCCGCGTTGAAGACGCCCTGCACGCAACCCGTGCAGCCGTTGAAGAAGGCGTGGTACCTGGCGGTGGCGTTGCGCTGATCCGTGCTCTGGAAGCGCTGACTAACCTGACCGGCGAAAACGCCGACCAGAACGTCGGTATCGCTGTGCTGCGTCGTGCTGTTGAAGCACCGCTGCGCCAGATCGCTGCCAACTCCGGCGACGAGCCAAGCGTTGTGGTCAATGAAGTCAAGAACGGCAAAGGTAACTACGGTTACAACGCTGCGACTGGCGTCTACGGCGACATGATCGAAATGGGCATTCTGGACCCTACCAAGGTGACTCGTTCCGCGCTGCAGGCAGCAGCCTCCATCGGTGGCCTGATCCTGACCACTGAAGCTGCAATCGCTGACGAGCCGAAGGCCGAAGGCGCAGCTGGCGGCGGTATGCCAGACATGGGCGGCATGGGTGGCATGGGCGGCATGATGTAAGCCAGCCTTACCCGGCGCTATAAAAAGCCCCGCCTGCAGTGATGCAGGCGGGGCTTTTTTATGCACGGTTGCATGCTGGACCTGTGGCGAGAGAGCTTGCTCCCGTGACTGGCGCAGATCTCCCAGACACCCCCGCGATCCAACTGTGGGAGCTGGCTTGCCTGCGATGACGCCCTGCCAGCCGACGGCAATCTCCCTGACACCCCGCGATCCCAATGTGGGAGCGGGCTTGCTCGCGAAGGCGGCCTGACAGTCAACACAGTTGGACCGGGTACATATCCGTTATTTAGGTAACGGCCACTTAGGGTTCCGCCTGACGGCGTCTTACTTTTGAAAAGCGCAAAAGTAAGCAAAACGCTCTTGCCCCACCACTCGGCACCTCGCCTAGGCTCGGTGTGCCCGTAATCCGCCAGTGATTTGGGGGGCCGCCGCCACGCGCCATCCATGGCGCGGGGCGGCTAAACCGGCATCCCTGCCGGTTTACCCCCCAAATCCCTGTCGAATTCCGGCCAGCGTGGTTTGACGGGGCGCCTGAGATCAAGATCAAAAGCAGATCAAGAGCAAGAGCGGCTCGCTTCGCATCGTGGTTACCGTTGGCTTTCGCAGGCAGCCCTAATGGCTTTTTTGTAGGAGCGAGCTTGCTCGCGAAAAACTCAAAGGCGCCGCGTTCATTCAGCAAGCACGCGTTATCGTCGAAGTTTTTCGCGAGCAAGCTCGCGCCTACAGAAAGCTATGACCGTTGCCGCGCAGGCCGGTACAGCAACAAGCAGTACAGCCCCAGGCAAATCAACCAGCAAAAAATCGCTGTCCACACGTTGTGGGAAAAAAAGTGCGCCCCTTGCAGCATACGGCTGACGGAGAACACGCTGCCCAGGCTGACAGCAAAGATGAACGCGTAGCGCGCCAGTCGTGGCCGTCGATCCCGCAGGGCGAAGAACCAGGCGAACAAGGCAAACCCGGTGGCGGCATGCCCGCCGGGCCAGCAGCGGCCGGGTTTATCGGTAGGCGGGCGCGGGCTGAGCAGTTCGCTGTAGGTTTCCTGGCCGCCGAACTCCTTGAGACTCCAGGGGCATTGCACGGCGGTGATGGTTTTCAATGGCGACACGAACGCCGTCGCCATGCCCAGCGATAGCACCAGGCACACCAGTTCACGGCGGTACGGTTTGAGCCGCTGCAGGATGAAACTGCCGACCAGGCCGAGAATCGCCAGTACCGAAAACAGGATCACCAGTTGCTTGGCACGGTCATGCAGGATGTCTTCAAGAAAGAAGCTATAGCGGCCAATGAAGCCGCCCGCCTCTGCGCTGTAGAAATGCCTGGCCAGGTCCATGTCCAGGGACGTCAGTTCCAGCAACAGCAAGGCCACTGCAGCGCTGGCAGGCAGGCCCAGGCACAGCCAAAAATTAAGCGGTTTGGAAACCGGTAAAGAAGAAGGGGATTTCATCACGAACCTTGGTGAAAAGCCCCGTGCTACCTGCACGGGGCTTTTTGATTAGCGTTTGCTTAAGACTGGAGCCTCTTCCTTGGGCGCTTTCCAGCTCAGCAGTTGCTGTTTGTAGTCGTAACTGGCGGCCTGGTAGTAGGTGATCGCCCGTTGAATCAAGGGGTCATCGCTACCAACGCGCAGCTCCTGGCTCTCGCCCAGGGCCTGGTCGTGGCGACGCAAGCCTTGGCGCGGGCTGAGGATTGCCAGGTCCTTGCCATCAAACAGACCCAGGTGCTGGTAATTGCCCACCACCACCCGTGGAGGCAGTGGGTTGTCTTGCAGCAGGTTGCGGCCAAAGAATGTCGATTCGTAGCTCAGGTTGAGCAGGCCCAACAAGGTTGGCGCCAGGTCGATCTGGCTGGCCAGTTGGGCGGATTCTCTTGCGTCGATCAGCTTGGGCGCGTAGATAAACAGCGGGATCTGGTAGTTGGTGATAGGCAGGTCTTCCTTGCCCGCGCTGCCGGCGGTGTGGTCGGCGACGAACACGAAGATCGTATTATCGAACCAGGGCTTCTGGCGTGCAGCTTCGAGGAACTGGCCGATGGCGTAGTCAGTGTATTTCACCGCGCCGTCGCGGCCCTTGCCGGACTTGATGTCGATACGCCCGTCCGGGTAGGTGTAGGGGCGATGGTTGGAGGTGGTCATCAGTTGCAGCAAGAACGGCTGTTGCTTGGCGTAGTCGGCGTCAGCCAGTTTCAAGGTCTGTTTGAACAGGTCTTCGTCGGCCATGCCCCAGGCGTTTTTGAATGAGATTTCTGCTTCGGGCACGCTGCTCTGGTCCACCACCCGATAACCGTTGCCGCTGAAGAACGCGTTCATGTTGTCGAAGTAACCGCGCCCGCCGTAGACAAACACGCTGTCATAACCGATGGCCGAGAGCTGTTGACCCAGGCTGGCGAACCCGCTTTCGCGGCCGATGCGCTTGACGATCGAACGGCCCGGCGTCGGCGGGATTGCCAGGGTAATGGCTTCCAGGCCTCGGTCGGTGCGCGTACCGGTGGCGTAGAAGTTATTGAAGTACAGGCTCTGTTGGCGCAACGCATCCAGATTGGGCGTGAGGTTGCGCGCATCGCCATTACTGCCCATGTACTTGGCGCTGAAGCTCTCGATGGTCACCAGTACGATGTTGGGTTTGCGCAGTGTGCCGGGGTTGGTGATGGCACGGCGAATATCCAGCGGGTCCTGGTCGATAAAGCGGGCGTTGGGTTCACTCAGTTCGGCGCGCAACTGCTTGGCGACGACGTCGGTCGGCAGGCTTTTGTAAAACTGGGTGTAGTCCAGTTCGTTGTTACGGAACGCGGCAAAGAACTGATAGGGGCCATTGCTGGCCAATTCGTTGTTGTACGCATTGCCGCCTTGGGTGCGCGGGCTGTCCTGGCTGACCAGTTGCAGGCTGAGGCCGGCGAGCACCAACAGGCCCAGGGCGTTGATCACACGGCCACGCAGTGGAGGCAATGGCGCCGCCATGGCGGCATTGAAGGGTTTGCGCAGAGCCACGCTCAGAATCAGTGCCAGCATTGCCAGCAGGCTCAGCAGCTTGCCGATCGGGTAAGACTCCAGCAGGTTGTTCAGTACCTCATCGGAGTACACCAGGTAATCGACGGCGATAAAGTTGAAGCGCACGCCAAACTCATCCCAGAACAACCATTCGGCCACCGAGGTGAACAGCATGGCGAACAGGCTGACGGTCAGTACCGCTTGCAGGAACCAGCGATGGCCACGGCGGCGCCACAGGGCTGGCGGGCAGAGCAGCAGATACAGGCCAAGCGGCAAGGCTGCATAGGCCAGGAAGCCCAAGTCGTAGAGCAAACCCACGCCAAACAACGGCAACAGGTTGCCACCGACTTCATCCAGGTGAGTGATGAGCAGCACACTGCGGGTAAGCAGGAAAACCAGTAACCAGGTACCGGTAATCAACAGCAGGTAGCGCATTGGTGCAGTTTTGATAAACCCCATGTCTATGTTCCTTAGATCAATGGGGGGCGATCTTCTTCCTGAGGCTGTAGTCAGTTTGTGAAGCTATAGTGAAAAACTTGTTCGGTTCTACAAACAGTTGAAAACCTTTATCGGCGGGGCTCTGCGCTCTATCCCTGAGCCTCGCTTGGCCTTAAGCTGCGCGAGCCAACACGGCCGTTACCGCGTACGGAGACACTGCCCATGCGAATTCTATTGGTTGAAGACAACCGCGATATCCTCGCCAACCTGGCCGACTACCTGGGGCTCAAAGGCTACACAGTGGACTGTGCGCAGGACGGTTTGTCGGGCCTGCACCTGGCAGCCACCGAGCATTACGACCTGATCGTGCTCGACATCATGCTGCCCGGCATCGATGGCTACACCTTGTGCAAACGCCTGCGTGAAGACGCGCGCCGTGATACGCCGGTGATCATGCTCACCGCGCGCGACCAACTGGATGACCGGCTGCAGGGCTTCAAGTCCGGCGCCGATGATTACCTGCTCAAGCCGTTCGCCTTGTCGGAACTGGCCGCGCGTATCGAAGCGGTGTTGCGCCGTGCCCAAGGCGGCGGGCGTCGTGCCCTGCAAGTGGGTGACCTGAACTACGACCTCGATACGCTGGAAGTCACCCGCGAAGGGCGCCTGCTCAAGCTCAACCCGGTGGGCCTGAAACTGCTCGCCGTGCTGATGCAAAAAAGCCCGCACGTGCTGCGCCGGGAAGTTCTCGAAGAAGCCCTGTGGGGCGACGACTGCCCGGACAGCGACAGCCTGCGCAGCCATGTTCACCAATTGCGCCAAGTGATCGACAAACCCTTCGCCAAGCCATTGCTTCAAACGGTGCACGGTGTGGGTTATCGCCTGGCCGAGGGTCGTGATGGAGTTTAAGCAAAGCCTTGCCCAACGCATCATCATCGCCTTCGCCTTGATGAGTGCGTTGGTGGCGGGGGCCTTCGCCATCGGCATCATCGCGACGGTACACCTGGTGGAGGAGAAGTTGATCTCGGCGGGCTTGGGCGGTGACCTGCAGCGCCTGTTGCTGATGGACAGCGTCGAAGACTGGAGCCACCGGCCGGAGCCGGACCAGCTGTTTTATTTCAGCGGCGGGCGTGGCGATTTTGAACTACCCAAGGACCTGCGCCATCTGGACCCGGGGTTCCATGAGGTGTTTCGCGAGGCGCTGTCGTACCACGCCATGGTTGAAGTGGTCGATGGTCGGCGTTATGTGTTGTTGCAAGACCAGAGCGATTTCGAAGAGCGTGAGCGCGTGCTGTTTGCGGTGGTGTTGGTGGGGTTCGTACTCAGCCTGGCGCTGGCTGCGTTCCTCGGCTGGGTGCTGGCCCGCAAGGTGATGGCGCCGGTGGTACGCCTGGCCCGCCAGGTCCGTCATCGTGACCAACTGTTGGGCCTGGCACCGCCCCTGGCGCCGGATTACGCCGCCGATGAAGTGGGCGAACTGGCGGTGGCGTTCGACGCCACCTTGGGTCGTTTACGCCAGGCGCTGTCACGTGAGCAATTGTTTACCAGCGATGTGAGCCATGAGTTGCGCACGCCCTTGATGGTTCTGGCCAGCTCCTGCGAACTGTTGCGCGAAAACCCGGCCATCGATCAGCGCGGTCGCAATCAGGTAGAACGAATTGCCCGTGCCTGTGAAGAAATGCGCGAACTGGTGCAAACCTTCCTGATGCTGGCCCGCGCCAAACACGACGACGCCGCCAGTTCGCCCCAAGGCAACCTCACCCAGGTGGCCGAAGACCTGCTCGGTATCTGGCGCGAGCCCATCGAGAAAAAAGGCCTGGCGTTGATCTACCTGCCGGGCAACCCCCTGGACACCCGCTACAACACCACCTTCTTGCATGCGGTGATGGGCAACTTGCTGCGCAATGCCCTGCATTACACCGAACACGGGTTTATCCGCCTGACGCTGGAGCCCAGTGGCTTCGTGGTGGAGGACTCCGGTGTCGGCATCCCCGAAGAGAAGCGCGAAGCGATGTTCGAGCCGTTCGTGCGCGGTAGCGAGAAACGTGGCGAGGGCCTTGGCCTTGGCCTGTCGCTGGTGCAACGGATCTGCGAAAGCCAGGGCTGGAGCGTAAGCCTGAGCACCATGGAGCCCAATGGCTGCCGTTTTCATGTGGAGCTCAACCCAGTCAAAACCTGACCCTTCAGTCTGTCGTTTTGCTGATGCAGACTGCCTGCTTTTCGGCGAAGATGGCCCGGTGCTACTGAATGTTTCTGTAAAGTCTTGAAATGTATGCAGTTGGACAGGACAAGATTTTCACAACGAGTTGACCTGTTGATCACAGTTCGCTGCTTAAGGTCGTAGGCATCAGTTACTGGAGACGTAAGATGCCTTCCCCGATCAAGCTGGAATTTTCTGACAAGTACGACGATCAACACGCGCAGAAATATTTGCTCAAGCATCAGGACAATCTGGCTCGCCGGTTGTCCCACAAACGCGACGAGCAGTTGGCGCGCGGCGCATTGGCCATGGCCGGTGAGCCGGGCCTGGTGTTGGACCTGCCGTGTGGCGCTGGACGCTTCTGGCCGTTACTGGCCGAAAAACCCAACCGTGTGATTATCGGAGCTGACAATTCGGCGTCGATGTTGAAGATCGCCACCGCTGCCCAACCGGCAGAGGTGGTGAAACGGGTACGCCCTTTGCAGACGTCTGCCTTTGATATCGATTTGCCAGATAATTCCGTCGACAGTATTTTCTGCATGCGCTTGATGCACCACATTGGTGAGCCGGAGCACAGGCTGACAATACTGCGCGAGTTTCAACGTGTTACCCGCGACAGCGTGATTATTTCGCTGTGGGTAGACGGCAATTTCAAGGCCTGGAAGCGCAAGCGCAGCGAAGTGCGTCGTCGCAAAAAAGGTGAGCAGGAAGGTTACCAAAACCGGTTTGTGTTACCGGCTGCTACTGTCGAGGCAGAATTCGAGCAGGCCGGTTTCCGTGTTCAGGAATCCCTGGACTTCATACCGCTCTACGCCATGTGGCGAGTGTATGTATTGCGCAAGAGGTAACAGGATGGCAGTTGAGTGCGTAGTAGGCAGTCATGTAGCTCCCGAAGAACGATTTGATTTTTTCTGGCGTCAGCAAGGTGAATGGGTGGAAGAACCCAACCGGCGCCGTGGTGGTGAAAGTGGCGTGCAACGGGTGATCAGCCCTAACGGCCGCTTGCTCTATTGCAAGCGCCAGACCGGCCACATTTACCGCAGCTGGCTGCACCCCTTTGGGCGTCCGACCGTGCTGCGTGAGCGTGATGCCCTCAAAGGCCTGCGTTTGCTGGATGTGCGTGTGCCGGAACTGGTGTTTTGCGAAGCACGTCGCGACCCGGAGCACCAATGGAAAGCCCTGTTGGTGACCGCATCCCTGGACGGTTTCGACGAGATTGAAAACTGGTACGCCGCCGGTGGCCGCGAACAGTATGGCGAGGCGGTCCACGAGCGCCTGCTGCAAGAGTTGGCCGGCACCTTGGCCCGTATGCACAAAGGCCGCTGGCAACACGGTTGCCTGTATATCAAGCACATTTTCGTGCGGGTGACCGGTGAGCCTGATGCGGCGACAGTGGAAGTGGCCCTGCTGGACTTTGAGAAATGCCGCCAGCGCCTGACCGCTTATCGGGCCGCGTCCCACGACATGCTGCAATTGCGCCGCCATTCGTCGTGGAATGATACCGACTGGAAAAAACTCAGCTACTTTTACGAGACGGCGTTTGGCAGCGCTATCAAGGGTTTAACCAGATGAAGCTAGAAATAGCACGAGGTTTGTTTCTGGTCGGGGCATTGGGTGTTGCAGCCCTGGCCCTGGCGGTATGGGAACAACCTCGTACACAAGTGTTGAGTGCGGTAGACGGTGGCGGGCAATGCCTGCTGCCACGCATTGCCAAGACGAGTGTGGCGGCCAAGCCCGACCATGAATTGCTGTTATTCATGTTCGGCATGTCTCAAGCGATGAGGCCGCAAAGTTGAAACGATTGACCCCAAAAGGGCCTTGCGATGCAAGGCCCTTTTTTGTGTCTGACACCTCAACTGTTGTAGGAGCGAGCTTGCTCGCGAAAAGCCCACAGACGATACGTTCATTCAGGATGGTCGCGTTATCGTTGGCGATCTTCGCGAGCAAGCTCGCTCCTACAGAAGGGTAATTTCAGACCAGGTGCAGGTGGTTATCCCAGAACCCCGCCGGCAATTCCAGTGGTGTTGCCAGTAACTTTTCCTGGCGGCAATCATAGAAGCGGCAACGCCCCTGGCCGGATGTCACCACAAACCCATCCGCCACCGCGCCCACCCCCGCACAGTCCGGCAAGGGCCCATCCAGGCGCAGTTCGGCGGTGTCCATGTCCCAGATAAAAAAGCGGTTGCCCCGCGGTGCCGTCAACGCCACCAGGCGCAGTTCGCTGTGCACCGCCACGCTGGCGGTGTAATGCCCCATCGCCTGCAACTGCTCATCGGCCACTGGGAACGCCACGAACGGCTGCCCCGGGCGCTTGATCGCCAGCAACTCGGAACGCTCCTGGGACGGGCCCATGAACTGCTGCCCGGTGAGGATGGTGCCATCGCTGGCAATGCCCATGTGCCGCACGCTGTTCATCTGCTGGGCCAGGGTTTCCTTGCTGATCAGGCTGCCGTCGCGGCGCATCAGCACCAGGCTCGGCTCCATGGCATTAAGGTTCATCTCTACCCGGCTTTCGGCTTCGGTGCGAATGCCGCCGTTGGCCACGATCAGCGTCTCGCCGTCGGGCATCCACGAGACTTGATGCGGGCCGATGCCGTGAGTGGATATCTCGCCGCTGTGCACCAGCCGCTCACCTTCGAACTTATACACACCCAACAGGCCACGGCCGGGGTCGGAGGTGTCGTTCTCGGTGGCGTACAGCCAGTCGCCGCTCTTGTGGATCACCGCATGCCCATAGAAGTGGCGGTTGGCGTTCGAGGTGATGGTTTGCAGCAGCCTGCCGTCGCGCAGGTCGATCAGGTAGCTCTCGGTGCCTGGGCGACGGGCGACGAACAGTGCAATCGGCAAGGTCGGGTGGTTGATGATGTCATGGCAGCGCTGGCCGACCTGGGTGGCAAATACCGGCTTGCCGTCCAGGCGATAGCCGACAGCGTAGTGCTTGCCGTCGGCATCATCGCGCGCCGACAGCAGCAGCGGGCCTTTGTCTTTGTGCTTGAACAGCGTCCAGCCACCCAAGGTGATAGCGCTGAGCAGCACGCTGCCCACCGCCAAAGCCTGTCGCCTGAGCATCATCAGTCACCGTCGTTGGCGTTAAAGCCCAGTTGTACGCCCAGCGCCTTGGCCAGTTCGCCTTCATGCAGGCGGTGGACCACGTTGAGGCTGTCGTAAATGTCGTTGAGTTGCTGGCGCCCGGCGTCGTCGTTCAACAGTTCGTTGAGGGTGCGCTGGTTGCTGGCGAACAGTTTCAGGGACGCTGCGTAGGCGGCGTCGATTTTCTCGGCCAGTGGCTTCTGGTCCGCCGGCAGCAGGCCACGCAGGCCTTTGTTGTCGACGCCTACCCATACGGTTTGAGCGGCGGCAAGGCTGGCTTCCAGGCTTTGCAGGGACGACTGGCTGCGCCAGGCATCGGCCTGGAACGGTTGTGGGATGCCCTTGGTCTGGCGGCCCATCGGGGTGCCGAGTTTTTTCTTCAGGGTGTCCAGGGCGGTCACTTGCACGCGCAGCAGGTCGGCGATGGCTTCGTGGGAATCAGCGTAGCGCTGGTTCGGAAACTTGGTCATCTGCGCGAGCATGCCGTCGGTGCTGTTCCAACTCGCCAGGATCTCTTCGGCCAGGACTTTCTGGCGTTCACCGATCGCCATCAGCAGCGGGCAATAGCGCGCTTTCTGGGCGGCGTCGGCGACGTCGGGCTTGGCGTCGTAGAGAATGTATTCGTAGGCGGACAGGCCTTGCACCACCACGCTGGATTTCGCCAGGGCCGCGGCGTCGATCTGCGGCTGGGCGCTGACCAGTTGCTCGACCTGACGGCCTACCAGGTTCTTCTTGTCTGGCCAGAATTGCACCTGCCACGCCCGGTTGCCTTCGGCCAAAGGGCCGATCAGCAGCGGTTGCAACTCGGCCCAGGCTTTTTGTGCGTGCAGGAAGTCGGCGCGGGCGGTGTCCAGGCTTTCCTTGCCTTGGCAGTAGGCCAGGGCGCTGACTGCCAGTTGACGGTCGGCCTCAACCCAGCGGCTGTAGGTTGGCAGGATCACTTGCTTGGCGATGGCCGCCGAGGTCACCGCTTGCGGGTCTTGGGGCGAGCAAGCGCCCAAGGCCAGGGCGGCGAGGCTGGTGAACAACAACTTGGGACGAAACATGTCGAGCTCCCTTCTGTAAGTGGGGCAAAGCTTATAAAGAATTCAGGAACGCCAGCAACGCGGCACGCTGCTCGGCATTGAACGACAACACATGTTGCTGCGCCGCTTGGGCTTCACCGCCATGCCACAGCACGGCTTCAAGCAGGTTGCGGGCGCGGCCGTCATGCAGGAACTGGGTGTGGCCACTCACGGTTTGCGTCAGGCCGATGCCCCACAGCGGCGGAGTGCGCCAGTCGCGGCCGGTGGCTTTGAATTCGCTACGGTTGTCGGCCAGGCCTTCGCCCATATCGTGCAGCAGCAGGTCGCTGTAAGGGCGGATCAACTGGTTGGCCAGTTCAGGTTCGGCGGCGTTGGCGGCCGTGGTGAACGTGGGCTTGTGACAGCCCTGGCAACCGGCCTGGTAGAACAGGTTCTTGCCGGCCAGCACTTGCGGCGTATCAACGTCCCGACGTGCGGGCACTGCGAGGTTGCGGGTGTAGAACAGCACCAGGCGCAGGATGTTATCGCTGACTTCCGGCTCACCCTCGGGGCCATTGCCGTTGGGCGCCTGTTTGCAGGCCACTTGGGCGTCGGTGCAGTCATCGAAGGGTCTCAGGGACGTGGTGAGGCCCATATCACCAGAAAATGCGTGAACGTTTTGTTGATTGAGGTTGGGCTGTCCGGCTTTCCAGCCAAAACGCCCGAGGACAGTTTTGTTCTGGGCGTCATCCCAGACCCAATTGGCGCGGCCCACGATGGCGTCTTCGTCGGCGGTCTTGGGGTTAGTGTTGCGCAGGATATCGGCATCGCTGATCGCTTCGAGCAGGCCCAGGCCGATCATCGGCGGGGCGATACGCGCCGAGAAGCGTGTGTCGGGGTGCATCGGGCCGTAGCCCAGTTGGGTGATTTGCAGGTCGGGCTTGCGCAACTCGACCAGCGTGCCGTCCTTGAACCTGACGTTGACCGGTGTGTAGTCAACCCGCACCTTGCCTTCCGGCGCGACGCCGGGCACGGCCATGTCCTGGAGTTGCCCGCCGTAGACCGGCTCGGGCACCACGCCGATCTGTTCGATGAGCTTGGCGTAGGCTGGCTGCTCTGCAATAGAGGGATGGATGGACAGGCGCACCAGCATCGACACGGCATTGGGCGCGTCAGGCAGTGGCGGGTGGCCACGGCCATCCTTGATATGGCAGTTCTGGCAGGCGTTGGTATTGAACAGCGGGCCCAGGCCATCGCGCGCCGTGGTGGTGGAGGGCGCAATCACCCACGGGTTGCGAAAGAAACTGTTGCCGACGCTGAAGTCCAGGCGCCGCGTGGGCGCCAGGTTGGCCGAGGGCAGGGAAAAGGCGTTCTGGTCGCGCTTGTTTACCGTCGCCGCGCCACCGGCCCGCGGTTCACCCGGCTCTGCTTTGGTGAAGCGAGGGGCGTCATCGCACGCAGTCAGGCTTAAAGCCATCAACGCTGCTGGCAGGTATAAAAGCGCACGGAACATCGAGATTCCTGGACGAGGGCAGAAAATTAAGGCGCAAAGTCTAACAGGGCAGGGCAGATTGAATAAGAGCAATTATCGTTTGGTGGCATCCCGATTCTTTCCCGTTAGAATGACCGCACATTTTTCTATGGAGGTGGCCAATGCAGGCTCTCGACGCTTTGCTCAACCGTGTTTCCGTGCCGCGTTTGCTCGACCCGGCACCGACCCAAGAGCAGCGCGACCTGCTGTTCGCCGCCGCCATGCGCGCGCCCGATCACGGCCAACTGCGCCCGTGGCGTTTCCTTACCGTGGAAGGTGCAGCGCGTGAACAGATGGGCACGCTGTTGGCCGAAGCCGCCCGCCTGCAGGACGCCGACGCACCGCAAGCCGCCATCGATAAAGCCCAGAACGGCCCGCTGCGTGCGCCGCTGGTGGTGGTGGTGATTGCACGCTTGCAAGAGCATTTCAAAGTGCCCAAGTCCGAGCAATTGCTGGCCGCCGCCTGTGCGGCCCACGGCATTCTGCTGGCGGCGTATGCCCAGGGTATTGGCGCGGTGTGGCGTACCGGCGAATTGTCCTACTCGGCTCACGTTGCCAAAGGCCTGGGGCTGGCGGCGAATGAAGAAGTGATTGGCTTTCTGTACCTGGGCACGCCGCAGAACCCACCGCGCACGGCGCCGAAGGAAGACTTGACGCCGTTCGTCCAGGCCTGGCCCGGCCGGTAATTCACCACTGTCCTGCTCTATATGTAGGAGCGAGCTTGCTCGCGAAGAACTCAAAGGCGCCGCGTTTATTCAGATAGCACGCGTTATCGTTGATGTTTTTCGCGAGCAAGCTCGCTCCTACAGGGGGCAATGTTTCAGGACCGAATCAGACCCTGAACTGATCCATCAACTTCATTTGCTGGCTGGCCAGGGCATTGAGCTGGCTGCTGATCGCCGCTGACTCGGTAGCCTGGCCGGTGAGGGTTTCAGTCACAGTACGAATCGCCGAGACGTTGCGGTTGACCTCTTCGGCCACCGCGCTCTGCTGTTCGGCCGCGCTGGCGATTTGCAGGTTCATGTCGCTGATCACCGTGACCGCGTCGCTGATCTTGCCCAGGGCTTGCACGGCTTGATGGATCTGCCCGGCATTGCTCTGGGCCTGATGCTGGCTGGAGTGCATGGTCGCCACTACGCCACGGGTGCCGCTCTGGATACGTTCGATTACCAGGCGGATTTCCTCGACTGAATCCTGGGTGCGTTTGGCCAGGTTGCGCACTTCGTCGGCCACCACCGCAAAACCACGCCCGCTTTCCCCGGCGCGTGCCGCTTCAATCGCTGCGTTCAACGCCAGCAGGTTGGTCTGTTCGGCAATGCTGCGGATCACCTCCAACACTGAACCGATTTGCTCGCTATTGACCGCCAGGGCTTCGACTTCGCCCACGGCTTTGCTGACTTCGTCGGCCAGAGTGGTGATATCACGGGTGCTCTGCTCGATGATCGACATGCCTTCGCGTGCCGACTGGTCGGCGCCGCGTGCCGCGCTGGCGGCGTTGGAGGCGCTGTTGGCCACGTCGTGGGCGGTGGCGCTCATTTCGTTCGACGCGGTGGCGACCTGGTCGATTTCACGGAACTGCACTTGCATGCCTTCGCTGGTCTGGCGCGCAATGGCGGACGACTGATCGGCCGTCCCGCGGGCTTCGGTGATGCTTTGTTTGATCTGCGCAATGGTCGGCTGCAGCTTGTCGAGGAAGCGGTTGAACCAATTCACCAACTCGCCCAGTTCGTCTTTCTTGGCATAGGCCAGGCGCTGGGTGAGGTCGCCGTCACCGCTGGCGATGTCCTTGAGCATGGCGGCCACGCTATTGATAGGGCGGGTCACGCCCGTAGCGGTCAGCCAGATCAGCAGTAAGCCCAGCAGGCCGGCGGCGGCGGCCACCAGCAGGGCTTTGAGCGTGCCCGTGGCCTGGGCCTCGTCGAGCACGGCTTGGAGTTTTTCGTTGTCGGCCAACATCACCGCTTTGGGCAGCTTGATCACCACGCCCCAGGATTTGGCACCGGCAATCGGCTTGAGCGGGTACACGGCACGAATGGTGTCTTCCTGTTCGCGGATAACCGGCCGGTCATTGGCCAGCAGTTGCACGATCTCCTTGCCTTCGGCGCCGATGCTGTCGATCAGGTTCTTGCCGACTTTGCCTGGTTCACCGCTGTAGGCGGCGATCAGGCCGGTGCTGGACAGAATCTCCAGGTGGGCGGCACCGTTGAACAGGTCTTTTTGCGCCGCATCGGTGGTCGCTTGCAGGGCGGTGAGGGCGATGTCCACGCCGATCACACCGATGACTTTGCCGTCGACGATCAGCGGCAAGGAAATGGTGGTCATCAGTACCGGTTTGCCGGCCACCGTGTCTTCGTACGGGTCCAGCAGGCAAGTGCTGCGCGTGTCCCGTGGGCAGGTGTACCAGATGTTGTAGGGCGTACCGCTAAGGTTGAGGGTGGTCTTGGTCAGGTCATCTTCGACCATGATGGTGTTCTGGCCTTCGCCGCCAGCCCGGCTCCAGTAGCTGGAAAACCGACCTTTTTCATTGGAGACGCGCGCCTTGTCGTCGATGAATTCGCTGTCCTTGCCATCCAGCCCGTTGGGTTCGAACGACAACCAGATGCCCAGCACCTTGGTGTTGCGCTCGAACGCGGTTTTAACGCTGCGGTTGAGTTCTTCACGCAGGGCTCCAGCTTCCAGGGAACGCTGGGTGCCCAACTGACGCAGGTCTTTGATCTGGTCGGCAAGGGCGGTGATTACCAGCAGGTTTTCGCCGAAGGTCTTCTGCAGTTGCGTGGCCTGTTCGGCCGCTTTGGATTGCAGCAGTTGCTCCACGCTGGCGGTGAGCATTCGTGAGCTTGAATCGCTGACCAGTCGATCGTTCTGGTTGGTGTTGTAGATATTGATGCCGACCACCAGTGCAATCACACCCAGCAGACACAGGCCGGACAGCAACACGATTTTCAAGCGGATGGAGAGGGTGTCGAACATAGGTTCACTCACGAATGGACTTGTTGGAATGCACGCAAACGCGCCAAGTCCCTTCGGCGTCATGCCTGAAACATCGGCGTCACAAATCAATTCATGAGGAAGAGGCGATGAGCGGTAGGAAAACGCCTACAGGCCGCCTTAGACGGGACGTGCCAGCTGTTCGGGGCGGGACCAGATCCACAGGTTGCCCAGGCTCATCCCGGCAATCGCCAGGTACACCGGCCAGCCGTGATCGAGCATCACCAGCATCAACGCGGCGCACAGCAACATGCTCACCGTGGCGCTGACCTTGGCGCGTCGGGCGATGATCTTGCCATTGCGCCAGTTGGACAGGATCGGCCCGAACAGGCGGTGGTTTTCCAGCCAGGCGCTGAGGCGCGGGGAGCTTTTGGTGGCGGCCCAGGCGGCTAGCAGGATGAATTCGGTGGTGGGCAACCCCGGTATCACAATCGCCACCAAGCCGATCCCCAGGCTGACGTAGGCCAGCAGGCCAAAAAGGACTTGGGCGATTTTGGAGGAGGATTGGGGTTTGCCGGTCATGGGTAGGGAGATCGCAGAAAATCAATTTGAAATGAGGGCTAAATGTGGGAGCGGGCTTGCTCGCGAATGCGGTGTATCAGTCGCCTGATCTATTGGCTGAACTACTGCATTCGCGAGCAAGCCCGCTCCCACATTTGATTGCATTTCAATCCAGGGTTACGCCAGTTCTGGGGCGCTAGCGTACGCCTGTTCCAGCAACACGGTGAAGCGCACAAACGCATCAATCGCGCCTTTTTCCACCGCAGCTTCTTCCTCGGCGCTGAATGTCAGGCCGTCGAGGGTGCGGGTGAAGCTCTTCCAGCCCTCGGCGCGACCGCCGGCCGGCTCGCCCAGGTGGCGCGCACCGAAGGTTTCACTCAGGCCCAGGCCCACGGCGCGCTTGATCAGGAACGCCGCGCCCAGCTTGGAGCCTTCGGAGACGAACAGCCAGCCCAAAGCTTCAGCTTTGCTGGGGTTGTTCACCGCGCCGGCAACCGGGGCCGGGATTTCGGTGTCCAGGTCTGCCAGGTCGAGCTTGGCCGCTTCGGCGCGGCAGCGGGCGGCCAGGTCAGGGATGATCTGGTTCAGCTCGGCATCGTTGTACAGGGCCACCAGTTCCGATTGGAACAGGTACTGGGCCACGACGAAGCGGGCGAAGTTGGCCTGGGTTTCGAACGGCGCGTGAGCCTTCACCAATGCGTCGAGCTTGGTGTGCGGCTCGTTGGTGATTTGGTTCAGGCGTTGGGAGCGCAGGCTTGGGCGTTCTGCGGTGGAAGAAGCGGTCATGAAAAAAGTCCTTGAGAAGAGAAGCGCCTGGGTGCCCTTAAAGAGAGCTGTTATCAACTAGACGAACAAGAAGACGCGGCACAGTAAAAAATCCTCACCTCGCCGCAGATGCATGGGCGGCGAGGTGGGGCGCATGGGTCAGATGTCCCAGATCACGTTGATCGCGAAGTTGCGACCGGGCTGGGTCAGGCGGTCGAGGTTGGCCGGGCCGGTGACACCGGCTTCGCCGACGCTGTCATAGCTGCGCACGTCATCCCAGTTCCAGTACTTCTTGTCGGTGAGGTTGTAGAGGCCACCGTTGACGGTCACGTCTTTGCTCACCTTGTAGTAAGCGGTCAGGTCGAGGATGCCGAAGCCCGGGGTTTTGAACGGGCCATCGGTGCCGCCGTCGGGCGCGTGGAAGGTCGTGCTGTCGACGCGGTTCTGTTTCTTCACCAAGGTCCAGCTCAGCAGGCCACCGTAGTTGTCCTGGTCGTAGCCCAGGCCAAACACGCCTTTGAGCGGGTTGACGCTGTTCAGCGGTTCGCCATTGTCGTCGTTGCGACCGTAGGTGTAGGCAACCGAGCCCTGGGTATACAGGCCCTTCGGCGCGCCGAAGGTATCCAGGTTCAGGCGGCCCTTGGCTTCCACGCCCTTGATGGTGGCGCGTTTGATGTTGACCGCCTGGAACTGTTCCACGGTGCCGCCGACCACGGCGTTGTCTTCGTCGATAAAGTCACGGTACTTGTTGTAGTACACCGCAATATCGAAGGAGCCTTCGTCGAACTTGCCGCGAATCCCGGTTTCGATGCCTTTGCTGGTTTCCGGCTTGAGGTCGGGGTTGGGTTCGACGGTGTAACCGATGTTGAGGTTTTCGAAGCGACCGTACAGGGCCTTGGCGGACGGCGTGCGGAAGCCCTCGGCGTATTGGCCGAACCAGGTGTAGTTGTCGGTCAGGGCGTAGGTGAGGCCGAACTTGGGCGTGACGCGGTTCCAGGTTTTGTCTTTGCCGTCGACGGCATACTCGCCGGTCGGGTTGACGGTGTTGAGGAACTCCTGGGTCAGCTTGGGCTTGAGCCGGGTGTAGTCATAACGCACGGCGGGCAGGAAGGTCCATTTGTCCCAGGTGATCTGGTCCTGGGCGAACAGTGAGTAGGTGTTGATGGTCGGGTCGGGGAAGTCGCTGGCCTTCTTCACGCTGTCGCCGGCTGACGGGCTGGGCCCGCCAATGGCGGTGCAGCCGGCGCCAATGGCCAGGCACGAGGCCGAGCCTTCGCGGGAACCGGTGACTTTCTGCTGCTTGAGGGTGGTGCCGTAGGTGACCTGGTGCTCGGTTTCACCCAGGCTGAAGGCCTTGTCTAACTGAGCGTCGAAGACCCACTGTTTTTCTTCGTAAAGCGTGTCGCGGGTGCGCAGCACGCGACGGCCGGCCTGGTAGATTTCCGCCGTGGTCTGGTCGGTCTTGGCGATCTGGTAGTTGAGGCTGGTCTTGATGCGGTCGGCAATCGGCGACTCCAGGGCGAAGGTGTTTTCCAGGCCGAAGCGCTCGCGGGTGATGGTGTCGTTACCGCGACGGTCGCGGTACAGGTTCATGCCCCGGCCACCGATGAACGGGCCGCCCACTGCGTTTTTCAGATTGACGTCGCGGTCATCCTTGAACTTCTCGTAGGTCAGGCCCAAGCGGTTGTCATCGCCATAGTTCCAGCCCAGCTTGGCCAGCACGTTGGTGGTGCGCGCATCTTCCGGGTTGGCGCCGGTGCGGGCCAGGCCGGTGGCGTTATTGCCGTCGTAGGACTCGGTTTCATGGCCGTTGCGCTGGCTCAGGTGCAGCAAGCCGTCGAAGTCCTGCACACGCCCGGCGAAGGTGCCGGAGGTCAGCCAGCTCTCGTCGGCGGAGCTGTAGCCGGTCTTCAGGCGGGCGCCGACGTCCTGGCCTGGCTTGATGATGTCGTCCGGGTCGAGGGTGAAATAACTCACCGCGCCGCCGATGGCGCTGCTGCCATACAGGGCCGAGGCCGGGCCGCGCAGGATCTCCACGCGCTTGACGATTTCCGGGTCGACGTAGTTGCGGCGGGTCTTGGCGTAGGGGCCGTTGAAGAAGTTGTCGGGCACTTCGACGCCATCCACCTGGGTGAGGACGCGGTCGCCGTCGATACCGCGAATGTTGTAGCCGGCGTTACCCGAGCGGGTACCGGCGCCGCCGACGGAGACGCCGGGTTCGTAGCGCACCAGTTCACGGATGTTGTTGACGTTCTGGCGGTCCAGCTCTTCGCGATCATGCACGCTGACGGTGCTCGGTACGCTGTTCACATCCTGTTCGTTACGGGTGGCGCTGATGGTCACCTGTTGCAGGGCGAGGGCGCTGCCGGCGCTACGTTTTTCCAGCACGATATTGTTGCTGCCCAGTTTGCGATAGCTCAGGTTGGTCCCCACCAACAGCCGCTCCAGGGCTTTTTCCGCTGGCAGCGGGCCGCGCACGCCCGGGGACGAAACGCCCTGGCCCAGTTCGGCCGGCAGGCCGACTTGCCAGCCGGTCACGGCGGTAAAGGCATTAAGCGCCGACACCAGTGGCTGCTGTTCAATGCTGAAGGTGTAATTGGCGTGGCTGCGAGCGGCAGGTTCGGCGGCGGTGGCGCTCATGACGGGCGCGCCAGCCAGCAGGATCGCGGCGGTCAGCAAGGACAAAACGGGCGAAGCAGACCGGCGGTTGAAACGAGAGGACATCGAGAGCGCTCCGGGATACGAATCTTATAGTTGCGAACCGAACCAAATAGGAATCAGTTGCATTGGCTATAACGAGACGTATCGCCGGTTAACATCGAGTAAAAATAATTCTCATTTAGTTCAGGATCACCAGCGCCGGGTATTCCGACAGCTTGGCCGAGGTGATGTGAGCCAGGGAGCGCACCACGTCCAGGGGGTGGTCCAGGCGGTAGTTGCCGGTGACGGCGACGCTGGCCAGTTGCTCGTTGTTGTTGACGATCCAGCCTGGGTAATAGCGGCGCAGTTCAGCCAGTACTTCGCTCAGCGGGCAATTTTCGAACACCAACCGGCCCTGCACCCAGGCCAGGTCTTTGCTGGCATCGAGCTTGGCCGGTTGGCCGAAACCCTTGGGGCCGATGCGGATGCTTTCACCGGCGCTCAGGCGCACACGGGCATCGTCGAACGTGTTGCTCAGGTCGACATCGCCGCGCTGCACCTGGACCTGGGCTTCGCCATTGAGGTAGCGCACGGCAAAGGCGGTGTCACGCACGCTGGCGCGCACCGGGCCGGCGTCGATCTCCAGGGGCAGGCCACGGCTGGGTGCTATCTCAAAGAACGCTTCGCCCTGGTACAGGCGGGCAATGCGCTGATGGTCCTTGATGCTGCTGGAAAAGGCCGAGTTGGTGTTCAGCAGCACCTTGGAGCCATCGTCCAGCTGCAGGCGCTGGCGCTCGCCCACCACCGTCAGATGGTCGGCCTGCAAGCGCACCGGCAGGTTGCTGAAACTGAACAGGCCGACCAGCAACACGGCGGCGGTGGCCAGGGGTTTCCAGTGCGGTTTGATCCGGCGCCAACCGCTGGGCTTGCGCGGTGCGGCGAGGGCCACGGCGGCGCTGTGTACCGGTGCGTCACCCCAGGCGGCCTGGGCCTTGCTAAAGGCGTGGACATGGGCCGGGTCCTGGGCCAGCCAGGCGTCGAACGCGGCCTGCTGCCCAGGTTGCGGGCACTGCAAGGCGATCAGCCAATCGAGGGCTTGGTCCATGGCCGCGTCTTGCAACACCTCATGAGCCAACGCATGGGGGCGCAGTTTATTCGGGTCCGTCACGGTGTTCCTCGGGTCTTCGCCACGTTCTATTCATTTTTCCTACAGCTTGGATCGACACCTCTGTCGGGTGAAGCTTAAGGCTGATCCAGCCGTTCGGCCACACCCACACAGATGGCCATGATCAATTTGAGTTCCTTTTGCACTGTGCTCAAGGACACACCCAACTGATCGGCAATCTCCTGATAGCTGCAACCGTGTAGGCGGCTGAGGATGAAAATCCGCTGCTGGCGGGCGCTCAACTGGCCGAGGCTCACACTCAGGTGCTCCAGCAGTTGCTCGGCCTGGGTGGCTTCTTCCGGCGTGCTGGCCGGCGCGGCGACGCTTTGCAGGACATCCAGTGGGACATCCTCCTGCAGGGTACGCGCCTGAATCCTGCGCGAGCGCAAATGATCCAGCGCCAGGTTACGGGCTGTCTGGTAGACAAAAGGTTCAAGGTGGTCGATTGGCCGCTCGCTCAGGGCCCGAGTCACGCGCAGGTAGGTTTCCTGCAACAGGTCCTCGGCAGTGCTGTGGTTATGCACCATGCGTTGCAGAGTTCGTAGCAGGATCACCCGTTGGGTGAGGAAGACGTGGTTGAAGCGAGATTGGCTCACAGTGATACCAGACCGATTTGCAGTGAATGATAATGCTTATCATCAACTGAAATGGCAAGTGGCTATTTCGCTGGGCCAGCGCAGGTGCAAGGAGATGCACTAAACCCATGTGGGAGCGGGCTTGCTCGCGAAAGCGGTGTGTCAGTCAACGAATAGGCCAACTGAGCCACCGCATTCGCGAGCAAGCCCGCTCCCACACGCGCCCGGCTCCCTCAAGAGGGGCTTATTCGGCGTTACACAGCGCCAGGCAGTTATCCAGCATACGGTTGGAGAAACCCCACTCGTTGTCATACCACGCCAGCACTTTGAGCAATTTGCCGCTGACCTTGGTGTGATTGGCGTCGAAGATCGACGACAGCGGGTTATGGTTGAAGTCGCTGGAAACCAGCGGCAGGGTGTTGTAGCCGAGGATCTTCGAATGCTGGCTGGCGTGTTTGAGCAAGGCATTGACCTCATCGGCCGTGGCTTCTTTTTTCAGTTGCACGGTGAGGTCCACCAGGGACACGTTAATCACCGGTACACGCACCGCCATGCCGGTCAGCTTGCCTGCCAGTTCCGGCAGCACCAGGCCCACTGCTTCAGCGGCGCCGGTCTTGCTCGGGATCATGTTCTGGGTGGCCGAGCGCGCGCGGTACGGGTCGGTGTGGTACACGTCGGTGAGGTTCTGGTCGTTGGTGTAGGCGTGGATGGTGGTCATCAGCCCGCTTTCGATGCCTAGCTCGCGATGCAGCACCTGGGCCACCGGCGCCAGGCAGTTGGTGGTGCACGATGCGTTGGAAATGATCTGGTGGGATTGACGCAAAATGTCATGGTTTACCCCGTAGACCACCGTGGCGTCCGCGCCTTTGGCCGGGGCGGAGATGATCACCTTGCGCGCGCCGGCGCTAATATGGGCGGCAGCCTTGTCACGGTCGGTGAACAGGCCGGTGCATTCGAACACCACGTCAATCTTGTGCGCAGCCCACGGCAGGTCGGCGGGGTTGCGAATGGCACTCACGGCAATCCGGTCACCATTGACGGTCAGGCTTTCCTGATCGTGGGCGACCTCTGCGTCGAAAGTGCCGTGTACGGTGTCGTACTTGAGCAGGTGGGCATTGATCGAGCTGTCGCCCAAATCGTTGATGGCGACGATCTGCAAATCCTGGCGATAGCCTTGGGTATACAGTGCGCGCAGGACATTACGGCCGATACGGCCAAAACCATTGATTGCGATTCGAAGAGTCATCGGAAAGTGCCTGTCGTCGATTTGTTGTAAGAATTACAAGATTATTCGCATAAAAATAGAAAACAAGCCTTTTTAGTGGCAATATTTTGTTCAATCTACAACGAGTGACCTGAATCAACTGGTCCGATGATCCAAACGACCCCCTGCCATCCCATGAGCCGTGGGCGTTTGATCAGCATAGACTCTCAGGTCGCCACATCCGTTAGCCTGGAGTTCTATACATGCATCCCCGCGTTCTTGAGGTCACCGAACGGCTTATCGCCCGCAGCCGCGCCACCCGCGAGGCTTACCTTGCGCTCATTCGCGGCGCAGCCAGCGACGGTCCGATGCGCGGCAAGCTGCAATGCGCCAACTTCGCCCATGGCGTGGCCGGTTGCGGTACCGAAGACAAAAACAGCCTGCGCATGATGAATGCCGCCAACGTGGCAATTGTTTCTTCTTATAACGACATGCTCTCGGCGCATCAGCCCTACGAGCATTTCCCCGAACAAATCAAAAAGGCCCTGCGCGAAGTCGGCTCGGTCGGCCAGTTCGCCGGCGGCACCCCCGCCATGTGCGACGGCGTGACCCAGGGCGAGCCGGGCATGGAGCTGAGCCTGCTCAGCCGTGAAGTCATCGCCATGTCTACGGCGGTAGCGCTGTCCCACAACATGTTCGACGCCGCGCTGATGCTGGGCATCTGCGACAAGATCGTCCCTGGCCTGATGATGGGTGCGCTGCGCTACGGCCACCTGCCGATGATCTTCGTGCCGGGCGGGCCGATGCCGTCGGGCATCTCCAACAAGCAGAAGGCCGATGTGCGTCAGCGCTACGCCGAGGGCAAGGCCAGCCGCGAAGAACTGCTGGAATCGGAGATGAAGTCCTACCACAGCCCCGGCACCTGCACCTTCTACGGCACCGCCAACACCAACCAGTTGCTGATGGAAGTCATGGGCCTGCACTTGCCCGGCGCTTCGTTCGTCAACCCGTACACGCCGCTGCGCGATGCGTTGACCCGCGAAGCCGCGCACCAAGTCACGCGCTTGACCAAGGCCAATGGCAACTTCACGCCGATTGGCGAGATTGTCGACGAGAAGTCCATCGTCAACTCCATCGTTGCGCTCAATGCCACCGGCGGTTCCACCAACCACACCCTGCACATGCCGGCCATCGCCATGTCGGCAGGCATCATCCTGACCTGGCAGGACATGGCCGACCTCTCCGAGGTGGTGCCGACCCTGTCCCATGTGTATCCAAACGGCAAGGCTGACATCAACCACTTCCAGGCGGCGGGCGGTATGTCGTTCCTGATCCGCGAACTGCTGGAAGCCGGCCTGCTCCACGAAGACGTCAACACCGTGGCCGGCAAGGGCCTGAGCCGCTATATCCAGGAACCTTTCCTGGTCGACGGCGAACTGGTCTGGCGCGACGGCCCGATCGAAAGCCTCGACGAAACCATCCTGCGCCCGGTGGCCCGTGCGTTCTCGCCCGAAGGCGGCTTGCGCGTAATGGAAGGCAACCTTGGCCGTGGCGTGATGAAGGTTTCGGCAGTAGCGCCGGAGCATCAGGTGGTCGAAGCGCCGGCGGTGGTGTTCCAGGACCAGCAGGACCTGGCCGATGCCTTCAAGGCCGGCCTGTTGGAAAAAGACTTCGTCGCGGTGATGCGCTTCCAGGGGCCGCGCTCCAATGGCATGCCCGAATTGCATAAGATGACCCCGTTCCTGGGCGTGTTGCAGGACCGTGGTTTCAAAGTGGCACTGGTGACAGATGGGCGAATGTCCGGCGCGTCGGGTAAGATCCCCGCCGCGATCCACGTCAACCCCGAAGCCCAGAGCGGCGGGCCGCTGGCGCGGGTCCAGGATGGCGATATCATCCGTGTGGATGGCGTTACCGGCACCCTGGAGCTTAAGGTGGACGCCGAAGTATTTGCAGCGCGCACGCCTGCCACGGGCCTGTTGGGCAATAACGTGGGAGCCGGTCGCGAGCTGTTTGCATTCATGCGCTTGGCCGCAAGCTCCGCAGAGCAGGGCGCCAGCGCCTTTACCTCTGCCTTGGAGACGCTTAAGTGAAGCTTGCGCTGGTCGGTGACATCGGGGGGACTAACGCCCGTTTTGCGTTATGGCGGGATCAGGAACTGCATTCGATCCGCGTGCATGCCACGGCGGATCACGGCAGCCCTGAAGAGGCGATCAAGCTCTACCTCAAAGAAGAGGGCCTGCAAATCGGCGACATCGGTGCGGTGTGCCTGTCGGTGGCCGGGCCGGTGAGCGGCGATGAATTCAAGTTCACCAACAACCACTGGCGCCTGAGCAAAACCGCGTTTTGCCAGGCCCTGCAGGTGGATGAACTGTTGCTGGTCAACGATTTCTCGGCCATGGCCCTGGGCATGACCCGGCTCAAGCCCGACGAATTCCGCGTGGTCTGCGAAGGCACGCCGGAACCCTTGCGCCCGGCCGTGGTGATCGGCCCGGGCACCGGCCTTGGCGTCGGCACCTTGCTGGACCTCGGCGCAGGCCGCTGGGCAGCATTGCCGGGTGAGGGTGGGCATGTCGACCTGCCCCTGAGCAGCCCACGGGAAACCCAATTGTGGCAACACATCTACAGCGAGATCGGGCATGTCAGCGCCGAAACCGCGTTGAGCGGTGGCGGCTTGCCACGGCTGTACCGGGCGATTTGTGCGGTGGATGGGCATGAGCCGGTGCTGGACACCCCCGAAGCCATCACGGCGGCGGGCCTGGCCGGTGACCCGGTGGCCATGGAAGTTTTGGACCAGTTCAGCATCTGGCTGGGCCGGGTGGCGGGCAATAACGTCTTGACCACCGGTGGGCGCGGTGGCGTGTACATCGTGGGTGGGGTGATACCGAGGTTTGCCGACTTCTTTATCAACAGCGGTTTCGCCAAAAGCTTTGCGGATAAAGGCTGCATGAGCGACTACTTCAAAGGTATTCCGGTGTGGCTGGTAACGGCGCCGTATTCCGGGCTGACTGGGGCGGGTGTGGCTTTGGAGCAGGCTTTTGCATAGGCGCTGATGGCCTCTTCGCGAGCAAGCCCGCTCCCACATTTTGATTTGTGAATACATTCAAATGTGGGAGCGGGCTTGCTCGCGAAAGCGGCCTCAAGGGCAACAAATGACTTAAGCTAGGCCATAACAACAAGGAGGCCCCCGTGAGCGTAATCAGTAAATCCATTCTCCTCGTCGACGACGACCAGGAAATCCGCGAATTGCTGCAAACCTACCTCAGTCGCGCCGGCTTCCAGGTCCGTGGCGTGTCCGATGGCGCGGGGTTCCGCCAGGCGATGAACGAGGCACCGTGCGACCTGGTCATCCTCGATGTGATGTTGCCAGACGAAGACGGCTTCAGCCTGTGCCGCTGGATCCGCCAGCACCCGCGCCAGGCGCAGGTGCCGATCATCATGCTCACCGCCAGTTCCGACGAAGCCGACCGCGTGATCGGCCTGGAGCTGGGCGCCGATGACTATATCGGCAAGCCGTTCAGCCCCCGCGAGCTGCAGGCGCGCATCAAGGCACTGCTGCGCCGCTGCCAATTCGGCCAGGAGCGCAGCAGCGGCGGCGATGTGTGGGTGTTCGATGAATGGCGCCTGGATATGATCAGCCACCGCTTGTTTCATGTGGACGGCGAAGAGGTGATTCTCTCCGGTGCCGACTTTGCCTTGCTCAAGTTGTTTCTCGACCACCCGCAGCAGATCCTCGACCGCGACACCATCGGCAACGCCACCCGTGGCCGTGACCTGATGCCCTTGGACCGTATCGTCGATATGGCCGTCAGCCGCCTGCGCCAGCGCCTGCGCGACACCGAGAAACCCCCGCGGCTGATCCGCACCGTGCGTGGCAGCGGCTATCAACTGGCAGCCAGCGTGGTTGCCGGCAATGCCCACTGAACCGCTGAACGAACGTCGCCGCCGCTTCCCGGTACCCCGCTCGCTGCTGGGGCGCATGTTATTGCTGACCTTGCTGGCGGTGTTGTTCGCCCAGGCGCTGTCCAGCGTGATCTGGGTGTCGCAATTGCGCGCTACCCAGCTTGAGGGCCTGGTGACCAGCGCCCGCAGCCTCGCGCACTCAATGACCGCCAGCGTGAGTTACTTCCGGTCGCTGCCGGTGGCCTATCGCCCGTTGGTACTGGACCAATTGCGCAGCATGGGCGGCACGCGTTTTGTAGTGACCCTCAACGATCGCCCGCTGGACATGCAAATACTGCCCGAAACCCCGCGCAAGCAAGCGGTGCTGGTGGCGGTGGATGAAGTGCTGCGCCAGACCCTGGGTGCCGACGTGCATATCTCGGTAGAGTTCGTCAGCGCCGAAGACCTGCGCATCTTCAATGCCGGCCTGAAGCTCGACGAACTGCCACGCTCCTGGGCCCATTACGCGCTAACCCTGGAGCCGGTGAACCCGCCGGTGCTGGTCACCCAGATTCAACTGGCGCCCGGCGAATGGCTGTACATCGCCTCGCTGTTGCCCGAGCCCTACACCAGCCTGGAAGAACAAGGCCTGCCGTCCCAGCAGGTGTGGTTCATCGTGCTCACCAGCGGTTTTCTACTGCTGTTCATCGGCCTGCTGGTGCACTGGCAAAGCCGGCCGCTCAAGCGCCTGGCACGAGCGGCGCGGGACATGTCCCTGGGCGCCGATGTGGAGCCGGTGGCGGAAGGCGGCGGCAGTGAAGTGGTGGAAGTGGGCCGTGCATTCAATGCCATGCGTGAACGCATCAGCCGTTACCTGACCGAGCGCAGCCAGTTGTTCAGCGCGATTTCCCATGACCTGCGTACGCCCATCACTCGCCTGCGCCTGCGCGTGGAATTGCTGGAAGACGAGAACCTGCAAAACAAATTCGGCCGTGATCTGGATGAGCTGGAGTTGCTGGTCAAAGGCGCACTGCAATGCGTGAAAGACACCGACATCCACGAAAACATCCAGCCGGTGGACCTCAACCACGTCCTCGAATGCCTGGTGGAGCCGTACCTGGCACCCCATGGCAATGGCCGAGTGACCCTCGATGGGGCGGCGCTGTCAGCCTACCCAGGCAAGCCGCTGGCGCTCAAGCGTTGCATCGGCAACCTGATCGACAACGCGCTCAAGTACGGGCAGAACGCGCATTTGCATATCGAAGACGATGGCGTGCAGTTCATCCTGCACGTGGATGATGAAGGCCCAGGCGTGCCGCAGCAGCGACTGGAGCAAGTGTTTGAACCGCACTTTCGCCTGGCCGGCCAGCAGCAGGGTTACGGGTTGGGGTTGGGGATTGCGCGCAACATTGCCCACAGCCATGGGGGCGAAGTGAGTTTGCAGAACCTGCGTGAAGGCGGCCTGCGCGTCACTTTGCAGCTCCCCCGCGGATTAGACTGAATATACGCAGACCTACTGTGGGAGCTGGCTTGCCTGCGATAGCCATAGGTATCTACACAACTTTGCAGCCTGTAGTAGCCGACGGTAACCACGATGCGAAGCGAGCCGCTCTTGATCTTGATCTGCTTTTGATCTCAGGCGCCCCGTCAAACCACGCTGGCCGGAATTCGCCAGGGATTTGGGGGGTAAACCGGCAGGGATGCCGGTTTAGCCGCCCCGCGCCATGGATGGGGCGTGGCGGCGGCCCCCCAAATCACTGGCGAATTACGGGCACACCGAGCCTAAGCGAGGTGCCGAGTGGTGGGGCAAGAGCGTTTTGCTTACTTTTGCGCTTTTCAAAAGTGAGCCGCCGTCAGGGCGGAACCCTAAGTAGCCGTTACCGCAGCAATGGATATATACCCAATCCAACTGTGTCGCCTGCTAGGCCGCCTTCGCGAGCAAGCCCGCTCCCACAGTTGGATCGTGGGGCATCAGGTAGATAAGTGTCGGCTGCCAGGCCGCCATCGCAGGCAAGCCAGCTCCCACATTTTGCTACGCACGCATCAGATGCTTTGGCGCAACCGGGCCAAGTCGCGCAGCGGCGGCGCACCAAACAACCGGCTGTACTCCCGGCTGAACTGCGACGGGCTTTCATACCCCACCCGATACCCCGCCGCCGAAGCCTCCAGCCCTTCGGCGATCATCAGCCGCCGCGCTTCCTGCAAGCGCAGTTGCTTCTGGTATTGCAGCGGGCTCATGGCGGTGATCGCTTTGAACCGGTGGTGCAAGGTCGAGACGCTCAGGTTCACTTCCTTGGCCAGGTCGTCGATACGCAGCGGCTGTTCGTAGTTACCGTTCAACCAGGTGATTGCCTGGCTCACCCGATGGCTCTGGCTGTTAGCCACAGCAATTTCATACAGGCGATAACCCTGCGGGCCACGCAGCAAACGGTAGAGGATTTCACGGTTGATCAGCGGCGCGAGCATCGCGATGTCTTTAGGCGTGTCCAGCAAGCGGGTCAGGCGCAGCACCGCATCGAGCAGTGCGTGATCGATGCGGTCGACGTACATGCCTCGCGAGGTCGGGCGCGAGGGCACGCCCATCGGCCCGGCCTCTGCGATCAGCGCGGTGAGCTGCGCCGGGTCGATGTTGATGCGCACCGAGAGGTTCGGGTCCTCGGCGGTGGCGTCGATGATGCGGCCGGCCACCGGCATTGCCACCGAGAACACCAGGTAGTTGAGCGGGTCGTAGGCAAAGATCTCGTCGGCCAGGCGCACTTCCTTGCTGCCACTGGCGAGGATGCACAGCGCAGGTTCCACCAACACCGGCATGAAATCCCGGGGCGCGTTGTGGCGGTTCAAGTACAGCGAGGTGATCGCCGTGCCGTAGGAGCCGTCCTCCCAGGTATGGCGGTGCACGATACTGGCCAGCTCGGCGCGTTGTTTCTCCATCTCGGCATCAAGGGGAACGGGCTTGGATTCGGGCGACGGCATGGGGTGTCCTCTACACGCGGCTTTGATGGGCTCAGCTTAGCGGCGGCTGTTCAAATAGTGTTACGTCGATTCTGCAGCATCCTTGCCTGATCCTGCGAGATAGCGTGAATCAGGCAAGTGCGCAGCCTGTCATCTGCCTGAAACATGGGGCCTGGGCCTGGAATAAATCTTGGGGTCGGACGTCCTCCCTACGCTTCTCGCAGGATTGTGCAATAAGCCTGCAGGAATTGACTAACCGCGCTTACCGCCGCGCCGCTATCTTTGATCCTGTGGCAACACGCCCTCATTGTGCTTGCCGAGCATCACTTCTCAACGGGAGAGTCGAACATGTCCACCCCCATTCCCGCGAGCCATATGGCCTTTATCCGTGCCCGTAGCGGGTGCAGCACCGAACTCGGTGCACGCTTGAGCAGTTTGATTGAACCGGGTCGCCAGGCCCAGGGTTGCCTGCAATTCTCGTTGCAGCACTCCCAGGTCGACCCCGATGTGTGGCTGGTGTCCGGGTTCTGGAGCAGCGAGCAGGCCATGAGCGCCTACTTCAGCTCTCCGGCCCTGATGATCTTCACCGAGCTGTTGAACGACATGGTCGTGCGCAGTATGGACTTCCAGACTTTTACCGACGCATCGGCCGCACAGGCGTACGGCGAGTACCTGCAACTGGCCGGTTAGCGGTTAGAATGGCCGACTTTCCATTGGCCAGGACCTGCAACATGGCACGTAAACAATTTGCCCACCACGAAGCCGTTTCCGCCGTAGTACCGGGCGAAGGTGGCTACAGCGCCGCCGTCGCCGTCAAGGCACTGGATGGCATGGGCGCACCCAGGTTTCACAAGATCCTTGATGGGCAGACGTTCAAGACGGCTTCGGATGCTGATGATGCGGCGACGCTGCAACTTGAGCGTCTGGTCGATGTGGATGCAGAAGGCCAACTGACCTGGGCTCCCGCCGCACTGTAGGAGCGAGCTTGCTCGCGAAAAACTCAAGAGCACCGCGTTCAGCCTGGTGCCCCGCGTTCTCGTTGACGATCTTCGCGAGCAAGCTCGCTCCTACAGGGGCTATTGAGGTCTGTACATCTTGAACAGTGCTTCCGGCCCCAGCTGGAAATAATCCGCCGGGCCACCCCCACGCAAAATCGGCTCGGCGGCAGCAGTGTCGTAGATCCCATCCTTGAGCAACCACTTGGCGATGTGCACCGCAACCACCTCGCCCAGCACCAGCCAGCTTGGCACCAACTGTTGGTCGGCACGTTGCAGTTGGATGATCTGCGTCACCTTGCACTCGAACGACACCGGGCTCTCGCCCACCCGTGGTACGCCGACGATTTTCGAAGCCACCGGCGTCAGCCCGGAGAGTTCGAATTCATTCACCTCGGGCGATACCGGCGCGCAGCTCTGGTTCATCTGCTCGGCCAGCGGGCGGGTGGCCAGGTTCCAGACGAACTCGCCGGTCTGTTCGATATTGTTCAGGCTGTCTTTGCGCCCGACACTGGAAAACCCAATGATCGGCGGAATGTAGTTGAACGCATTGAAGAAGCTGTAGGGCGCCAGGTTCAGGCGGCCTTCGCGGTCGTGGGAGGAGATCCAGCCAATCGGGCGTGGGCCGACGATGGCATTGAACGGGTCGTGAGGCAGGCCGTGGCCGTTGGCGGGTTCGTAAAAGTGGATATCGTCAGGCATGGCCGGGGTTCCTGCTACGCGGTTTGAGAGGCCGTCATAGTGCAATTCATGGCGGTGAATTTCCACGGTGCCCATGGATTTTTCATACATAGGCCACCTATTTTTCACAGCTTTCCCTTCAGTCTGCGCCCAAGGTCAATACCCCCTATAAGACTGAGCCTTGGAGCCATCTACTGCATGAACAAACTTCCTCAGATCACCTTGGCGTTCTGGGTCATGAAAATCTGCGCAACCACCTTGGGCGAAACCGCCGGGGATTTGCTGTCGATGACCTTGAACGTTGGTTACGCCATCAGCTCCATGATCCTCATCAGCGTGTTCCTGGTGACCCTGGTGACGCAACTCTGGTCGAAAACCTACAACCCGGTGCTGTACTGGATCGTGATTCTGTCCACCAGCACGGCGGGTACCACGATGTCCGACTTCATGGACCGCACGCTGGGGCTGGGCTACGCCACGGGGTCGATGATCCTGATCGTGATCTTGATGATCATCTTTGCGGTGTGGCACCTCAGTGGTGACTCGCTGAATGTAAACAAGGTGCAGACCTTCCGGGGCGAGCTGTTTTACTGGATGGCGATCCTGTTTTCCAACACCTTGGGCACCGCATTGGGCGATTTTCTCGCGGACGATTCGGGGTTGGGCTTCGCCGGTGGCGCATTGCTGATCGGTTCGACCATCGCCGCGGTGGTGGCGCTCAAGTACTTCACACGCATCTCGTCGGTGCTGTTGTTCTGGGTGGCGTTTGTACTGACACGGCCGTTTGGCGCGACCTTGGGGGACTTCCTGACCAAACCCCATGAAAAGGGCGGCCTGGATTTTGGCACCGTCGGTTCATCGGCGGTGTTGGCGGCGGTGCTGCTGGTGATGATTGTCGGCGCGTCGTATGCACAGCGGCGTTATGGACGGAGTGAGGCCGCAGAGTTGTCCTAAGACTAAATGTGGGAGCGGGCTTGCCCGCGATTGCGGTGGGTCAGTTGATACAACTTTGACTGATCCTCCGCTATCGCGGGCAAGCCCGCTCCCACATTTTTAGTCGGTGGTGATCCGCGAGTGTTTACGCGTGTCCTTCATGGTCACGTACACCATCAACGACACCGCGATACACGCCGTCACGTACCAGTAGTAGCCAGTTTCCATACCGATGCTCTTGAACCACAGCGCGATGTATTCAGCGGTGCCGCCGAAGATCGACACGGTCAGGGCATACGGCAGGCCCACGCCCAGCGCACGGATTTCGGTCGGGAACAGCTCGGCCTTCACCACGGCGTTGATCGAGGTGTAGCCGCTGACGATGATCAGCGCTGCCATGATCAGGAAGAACGCGCCCCACCAGCTTTGGATGGTGTGCAGGGTAGTGAGGATCGGCACGGTGAACAGGGTGCCAAGCACGCCGAAAGCGATCAGGATCGGGCGGCGGCCGATTTTATCCGACAGCCCGCCGATGATCGGTTGCAGGCACATGAACAGAAACAGCGTCGCCGCCGAGATGGTGGTGGAGTCGGAGATGCTCATGCCGACGGTGTTCACCAGGTATTTCTGCATGTAGGTGGTGTAGGTGTAGAACGCCAGGGTGCCGCCCATGGTCAGGCCGACCACGGTCAGCAGTTCCTTGGGGTGGCGCATCAAGGTGCGCATTGCGCTTTCCTTGGCTTTTTCTTTCTTGGTGAACGACTCGGTTTCTTCCATGCCACGACGCAGGTACAGCGCGACCACTGCACACAGCGCGCCGATGGCGAACGGGATGCGCCAGCCCCAGGCGTACAACTGCTCGGTGGTGAGTACCTGTTGCAGCACAATCAGCACCGCCAGCGCGATGAGCTGGCCGGAGATCAGGGTCACGTACTGGAAGCTGGAGTAGAAACCGCGACGTTCCTTGGTGGCCATTTCACTGAGGTAAGTGGCAGAGGTGCCGTATTCGCCGCCGACCGACAGGCCCTGCAGCAGGCGGGCAAACACCAGCAGGATCGGCGCACCGATACCAATGACTTCATAGCCTGGGCTCAGGGCAATCAGCAGCGAGCCGAAGCACATCAGGTACACCGAGGCCATCAAGGCTTTTTTACGCCCGACTTTGTCGGCGTACAGGCCCATCAGCCAGCCACCGATCGGGCGCATCAGGAAGCCCACGGCGAAGATAGCGGCAGTGTTGAGCAGTTGGGCAGTGGTGTCGCCCTTGGGGAAGAAGGCTTTGGCAAAATACAGCGAGAAGGCGGCGTAGACGTACCAGTCGTACCATTCGACCATGTTGCCGACTGATCCGCTGAAAATCGACTTGATGCGGCTGGAGGTGGTGCGCTCCTGCGCTTTTGCGGCCGTCGATCCCAGAGGCACGGTGTTGGAGTTATCCATTGAAGGATCCTTCATCTAGTTGTTTTTATGGAGCGGCGCGTGCGCAGCCTGTTCGGGCTATAGCAGGAGCTGTGCCAGGTAGAGGAAGGCCCGGAATAGAAGGGTTGTGGGATTTTTTTGAGCGGAAAGTCGCTGATGGTTTTGGGGTGGTGAGCGGAAATCCGCTTATGGCTAATGGCCTCTTCGCGAGCAAGCCCGCTCCCACAGGTTGAAATGCATTTCAAATGTGGGAGCGGGCTTGCTCGCGAAGACGTCCTTACAATCGATACAGAAGCGGGATCAGAGAAACATCTCCCTTACCAACCCATGCCGCTGCATCTTCTCATTGAAGGTACGGCGCGGCAGTTGCAACTCGGCCAGCACCGCCTTGATATCGCCCTTGTGACGCGTCAACGCGGCCTTCAGGCAGTGTGCCTCGAACGCCTCCTGCTGCGCTGCCAACGACTGCCCGGCTTCGATCCCTTGCGGTTCCGGCTCGTCCAGCCCCAGCACCTGGCGCTCGGCGACGTTGGCCAGTTCGCGCACATTGCCCGGCCAGTCATGGCTGAGCAGGCGCCCCAGCTGTGGCCCACTCAAGGGCTCGACCTGGCGGCCCAGACGCTCGGCGGCGCTTTGCGCAAAATGCTCGTACAACAGCGGAATATCTTCGCGACGTTCACGCAAGGGCGGCAGGCGCAGTTGGGCGACGTTGAGCCGATAGGCCAAGTCTTCGCGAAATCGCCCGGCACGGGCTTCTTCCAGCAGGTCGGGCTTGGTGGCGGCGATGATGCGCAGGTCCACATGGATACTCTGGTTAGAGCCCAGCCGCTCCAGCTTCTGCTCTTGCAACACACGCAGCAATTTCACCTGTTGAGCCAGGGGCATGCTTTCTATTTCATCCAGAAACAAGCTGCCGCCGTGGGCATATTCCAGCTTGCCGATACGTTTGCCCTGGGCGCCGGTGAAGGCGCCGCTTTCATGCCCGAACAGCTCGGCTTCGAACAACTGCTCGGGGATCGCCGCGCAATTGAGGGCCACGAAGGGCTTCTTGGCGCGTGGGCCGAAGTCATGCAGGCAGCGGGCGACCAGCTCCTTACCGCTGCCGGTCTCGCCACGAATCAGCACATTGACCGGTAAACTCGCCAGGTCCAGCACTTGGCGGCGCAAACTTTGCAGGCCCTTGGACACGCCCAGCAGGCTGGACTCCAACTGCGCGCGATGATCGGCTTGTTGATGCAGGCGGCGGTTTTCCAGGATCAGGCCGCGCTTGTCCAGCGCCCGGCGCAGGCTGTTGAGCAAGGCGTCGGGGCTGAAGGGTTTTTCCAGGAAGTCGTAGGCCCCGTCGCGCATGGCTTCGACGGCCATCGGCACGTCGCCATGACCGGTGAGCAAAATCACCGGCAAATCGGCATCGCGGCGCTGCACCTCGGCCAACAACTCAAGACCGCTGAGCCCCGGCATGCGCACGTCGCTCAGAATCACCCCGGCAAAGTCCTTGGGCAGTTGCGCCAGGCACTCTTCGGCGCGGCTGAACAACTGCACGTCAAACCCCGACAGGCTCAGCCATTGCTCGACGGCCGTGCGAATACTCGCTTCGTCATCGACCACAATCACCGCGTTCAACATAGGTCTGGCGTCTCCAGGACGATAGGCAGGGTCAAGGTGAAGATTGCGCCATCGCCACGGTTAGCGGCACTCAGGCGGCCGCCCAGTTCATGCACGATAGCGTAGGACACCGCCAGCCCCAAGCCGAGCCCGTCGCCCACCGGTTTGGTGGTGAAAAATGGGTCGAACACACTGCCCAAGTGTTCTTCGGCAATCCCGCCACCGCTGTCGCAGACGCTCAACTGCCACAGCTGCTGATCGGCGTGCAGGCGAATTTCCAGGCGCTTGCGCGGTTTGTCGGCCATGGCGTCCAGAGCGTTGCGCAACAGGTTGATCAGCACCTGTTCGAGGCGGATCGCGTCGCCACGTACCCAGGCCGGGCGGGTGAGGTCCAGCACCACACCAATGGCTTCGTCCCGCAGGCGCGCATCGAGCAGGTGCAGGGATTGGTCGACTACCGTCGCCAGGTCCAGCTTTTCGCGCAGGCCACTGGGGCTCTTGCGCGCGAATGTCTTGAGGTGGCCGGTGAGCGCGGCCATGCGCGTGAGCATGTCATCCAGCGGTGTGAGGGCCTTGTAGGCATCGTCCACGCGACCATGGTCGAGCAACAGCCGCAGCGTCGCCAGTTGCATGCGCTGGGCGGTCAGTGGTTGGTTGATTTCATGGGCGAGGGCGGCCGACATCTGCCCCAATGCCGCCAGTTTAGCCGACTGCACCAGGCCATCCTGGGCGGTGCGCAACGCCTGGGTGCGTTCTTCGACCAATTGCTCCAGTTCTTCACGGCTGCGCTGACGCAAGCGGGCCAGGCGCCAGCGCTGGCTGAGGAACAGCACCAGAAACACCAGTGCCAGCCACGAACCCGCAGCGGCAAGGCCCGCGTTGCGTTGGTCTTCAAAGGCAAACTGGGGTTTGCGCAACAGGTGCAGGGTCCAGCCTTCGCGCTTGAGCGGCAGCGACTCCCAGATGTAATTGGCGTTGCCGTCGGGGCCGTTGACGCGGATCAAGTGGCTGTTTTCGTCAAAGCGTTGCAGGGGCTGGGTGTCCAGTGGCTGCAGTTGCTTCTTGTCGTATTGGCGGGTGGCCTTGAGTTCAGCCAGGTCATTTTCAGACAACGGCCGCAGGTTGCGATAACGCCAGCCCGGCTGGTTGGCGATAAACACGATGCCCCGCGCATCGCTGACCAACAGCAGGTCATTGCCCTGGGCCCATTCGCGTTCCAGCTCGGGGAACTCGAGCTTGACCACCATGGCGCCGAGGAATTGCTCGTGCTCATCCACGACCGCACTGGAAAGAAAGTAGCCCGGAATGCCCGTGGTCACCCCCACCGCATAAAAGCGCCCGGTGCCCTGGCTCAGGGTCTGGCTGAAATACGGCCTGAACGCGTAATTGTGGCCGACATAACTGCTGGGCAGGTTCCAGTTGCTGGCGGCCACGGCCAGGCCGGTGCGGTCCATCAGTTCGAGGGTCGAAGACTGCGCGGCGCCGTTGATACGCTCCAGCTTGCGGTTGAGCCGGTCTTGCGTGGCGGCGTCCAGCGGGCCCTTCAAGGCGCTGATCATTTCCGAGTCCAGCGCCAGCACGGCAGGCAGGGCACGGTAGCGTTCGATCAGGGTGTGCAGCGAGTTGGCGTACAGCGCGAGCTGCTGATTGGCACGGGCGGCGTCGTCCACCAGGGCCTGGCGTTCGGCATGGCGCGTGGCCAAGGCGGCGGCCAGCACCGCACCGGCGATGATCAACAGGGAGTAGAAGGTCAGGCGCAGGGGGCGAGGGATCACGATCATACGATGATGAACAGGCACGGTAAGGGGCGAGCACCATAGCATGGGCGGCACATATCTTGTGGCCAAGGAGCTTGCGTGGCTGGCTTGCCTGCGATGACGGCCTGCCAGCCGACGGCTATCTACCTGACACCCCACGATCCCAATGTGGGAGCGGGCTTGCTCGCGAAGGCGGCCTGGCAGGCGACACAGTTGGATTGGGTACATATCCATTGCTGCGGTAACGGCCGCTTAGGGTTCCGCCCTGACAGCGGCCGCCCAAATCACTGGCGGATTACGGCCAGCGTGGTTTAACGGGGCGCCTGAGATCAAGATCAAGAGCAGAGCAAGAGCAAGAGCCACTCCCTTGCTTCAGGCATAAAAAAGGCGACTGGGCCATGGGGCCGCAGTCGCCTTTATGCTTGTGGAGAAAGTGCTTACTGCACTTCTACCGCCAGGCTGTCACTGATCTTTTTCTGCCAGATGGCAGGACCGGTGATGTGGACGGACTCGCCTTTGCTGTCCACGGCAACGGTGACCGGCATGTCTTTGACGTCGAACTCGTAGATGGCTTCCATGCCGAGTTCGGCGAAGGCAACCACGCGCGACTTCTTGATGGCTTGGGCCACCAGGTAAGCGGCGCCGCCCACGGCCATCAGGTACACGGCCTTGTGGTCCTTGATCGCTTCGATGGCGGTCGGGCCGCGCTCGGATTTGCCGATCATGCCCAGCAGGCCGGTTTGCTCGAGGATCTGGCGGGTGAACTTGTCCATCCGCGTCGCGGTGGTCGGGCCCGCTGGGCCAACCACTTCTTCGCGCACCGGATCAACCGGGCCGACGTAGTAGATAAAGCGGCCCTTGAGGTCCACCGGCAAGGTTTCGCCCTTGTTCAGCATCTCGACCATGCGCTTGTGCGCCGCGTCGCGACCGGTGAGCATCTTGCCGTTGAGCAGTACGGTTTCGCCCGGCTTCCAGCTCTGCACTTCTTCCGGGGTCAGGGTGTCGAGGTTGACGCGACGGGCCGATGGGCCGGCTTCCCAGACGATTTCCGGGTAGGCGTCCAGCGGTGGCGCTTCCAGCGACGCCGGGCCCGAACCATCGAGCACGAAGTGCGCGTGACGGGTGGCGGCGCAGTTGGGGATCATGCACACCGGCAGGGAAGCGGCGTGGGTCGGGTAGTCCATGATCTTCACGTCGAGCACGGTGGTCAGGCCACCCAGGCCCTGGGCACCGATGCCCAGTTGGTTGACCTTCTCGAACAGCTCCAGGCGCATTTCTTCGATACGGTTCTGCGGGCCGCGCTTTTTCAGCTCGTGGATGTCGATGGACTCCATCAACACTTCCTTGGCCATTACTGCGGCTTTCTCGGCGGTGCCGCCGATGCCGATGCCGAGCATGCCCGGTGGGCACCAGCCGGCGCCCATGGTCGGAACGGTCTTTAGCACCCAGTCTACGATCGAGTCGGACGGGTTGAGCATGGCCATCTTCGACTTGTTCTCGGAACCGCCACCCTTGGCCGCCACGTCCACTTCCACGGTGTTACCCGGGACGATGGAGTAGTGGATGACCGCTGGGGTGTTGTCCTTGGTGTTCTTGCGAGCACCGGCCGGGTCGGCGAGGATCGAGGCGCGCAGGACGTTTTCCGGCAGGTTGTAGGCGCGACGCACGCCTTCGTTGATCATGTCGTCCAGGCCCATGGTGGCGCCGTCCCAACGCACGTCCATACCCACGCGCACGAACACGGTGACGATACCGGTGTCCTGGCAGATCGGGCGGTGGCCGGTGGCACACATGCGCGAGTTGATCAGGATCTGGGCGATGGAGTCACGGGCTGCCGGCGATTCTTCGCGCAGGTAGGCTTCGTGCATGGCCTGGATGAAGTCAACGGGGTGGTAGTAGGAAATGAATTGCAGGGCGTCGGCAACGCTCTGAATCAGGTCGTCTTGCTTGATCACGGTCATGAGTCGCGCTCCTCTATAAGGGAACATTCAATAAAGATGGCGTCAGTGTTGCATCGGTCGGCTGACGCCATCTTTCCAAGGCACGCCAGAATGGTGCAGGCGCGACGCTAAAAAGGCGCGGCAGTATAACCCGGCACGGTGGCCGATACACCCGACTATGGTCACGAATGCCCGGCCCGGTTATCTGTAGGAGCGAGCTTGCTCGCGAAAAGCGTGAATCTGGTGGGTTTCATCTGGTTGTCCGCGTTATCGTTAGCGATCTTCGCGAGCAAGCTCGCTCCTACCTAGAGAGGTAACGGCGTTATGCCTGAACTGTACGTCGGCGAACGCCACTGGTCGGTCACCTCCGGCAGCAACCTGCTGGATGCCTTGAATCAGGCGGGCGTGGCCGTGCCCTTCAGTTGCCGGGCCGGCAGTTGCCATGCGTGCCTGGTGCGTTGCGAGGGTGAGGTTGACGACCAGCAGCCCGACGCCCTGAGCCCGACGCAGCGCCAGCAAGGTTGGCGCCTGGCGTGCCAGTGCCGGGTGAGTGCAAACCTGAAGGTCGAAGCGTTTGACCCTCAGCGCGATGGCCTGCCCGCCCAGGTGGTGGGCGTCGATTGGCTGAGTTCGACGGTACTGCGTCTGCGCCTGCAACCGGAACGTGCCCTGCGGTACAGCGCCGGGCAGCATCTGGTGCTGTGGGCGGGGCAGGTGGCACGTCCGTATTCCCTGGCGAGCTTGCCCCAGGAAGAGCCGTACCTGGAGTTTCATATCGAGTGCCGCCAGCCTGGTGCATTCAGCGATGCCGCGCGACAGTTCAAGGTCGGTGAGCCTCTACGGCTGGGCGAACTGCGGGGTGGAGCGCTGCACTATGATCCTGACTGGCAATCGCGGCCATTGTGGCTGCTGGCTTCCGGTACCGGCCTGGGCCCCTTGTGGGGCGTGCTGCGCGAGGCTCTGCGCCAGGATCATCAAGGCGAGATTCGCGTGATTCACCTGGCCCATGAGGCCGAGGCTCATTATCTGGCCGAACCTCTGACGGCGCTTGCCGCGCAGCATGGGAACCTTGCCGTGGAGCTATGGACTACAGCGCAGTTGCAGCCGGCATTGGCACAACTGCGGCTTGTTTCCCGGCACACCCTGGCCTTGCTCTGCGGGCACCCCGCCAACGTCGAGGCTTTTTCCAAGCGCTTGTTCCTGGCAGGGCTGCCGCGTAATCAACGGCTGGCGGATGTGTTTCTGTCCCGCCCTTCCACTTTATGAAAAGCCAGCTCCCACAGTAGACCGAGTTGTCTGACTAGACACGGACACTGTGGGAGCTGGCTTGCCTGCGAAGGCGGCCTAACAGTCAACACAGTTGGACCGGGTACATATCCGTTGTTTAGGTAACGGCCACTTAGGGTTCCGCCCTGACGGCGGCTCACTTTTGAACAGCGCAAAAGTAAGCAAAACGCTCTTGCCCCACCACTCGGCACCTCGCTTAGGCTCGGTGTGCCCGTAATCCGCCAGTGATTTGGGGGGCCGCCGCCACGCGCCATCCATGGCGCGGGGCGGCTAAACCGGCATCCCTGCCGGTTTACCCCCCAAATCCCTGTCGAATTCCGGCCAGCGTGGTTTAACGGGGCGCCTGAGATCAAGATCACAAGCAGATCAAGATCACAGGCAGAGCAAGAGCAAGAGCGGCTCGCTTCGCATCGTGGTTAGCGTTGAGTGCTGCAGGGTTGTGTAGATATCTATGCTGCGATGAGGCACTGAAGTTCAACACATTGGCCTGCATTGAAATGCAAAAAGCCCCGCCATTCACATGGCGGGGCTTTTGTTTTTCAGCCTGTCACTCAGACCTGCGGGTCGCCTACATGCAGGATCTTCATGCCATTGGTGCCACCGGTGGTGTGGTAGCTGTCGCCCTTGGTCAGGATGACCCAGTCGCCTTTTTCCACGACGCCGCGTTTAACCAGCTCGTCGATCGCCTTCTGGCTGACTTCGTTCGGCGCCAGTGACGCCGGGTCGAACGGGATGGTGTACACGCCACGGAACATGGCCGCGCGGGCCTGGGCTTCGCGGTGTGGGGTGAACGCGTAGATCGGCACCGAGGAGCGGATGCGCGACATGATCAACGGCGTGTAGCCACTTTCGGTCAAGGCGATGATCGCCTTGACACCCGGGAAGTGGTTGGCGGTGTACATGGCAGCCAGGGCGATGCTCTGGTCGCAGCTTTCGAAGACCTTGCCGATGCGGTGGCTGGAGGTCTTGCTGGTGGGGTGCTTTTCGGCACCGACGCAGATACGCGCCATGGCCTGCACGGCCTCCAGCGGGTACGGGCCAGCGGCACTTTCAGCCGAGAGCATCACGGCGTCGGTGTAGTCGAGCACGGCGTTGGCCACGTCGGACACTTCGGCACGGGTCGGCATCGGGTTCTGGATCATCGACTCCATCATCTGGGTCGCAACGATCACCGCTTTGTTGTGACGGCGTGCGTGCAGGATGATCTTCTTCTGGATACCGATCAGCTCGGCGTCACCGATTTCCACGCCCAGGTCGCCACGGGCAACCATCACGGCATCGGAAGCCTTGATCAGGCCGTCGAGGGTTTCATCGTCGGCCACGGCTTCGGCGCGCTCGATCTTCGCCACCAGCCAGGCGGTACCGCCGGCTTCGTCGCGCAGTTTACGGGCGTATTCCATGTCGGCGGCGTCGCGTGGGAAGGACACGGCGAGGTAGTCCACTTCCATTTCGGCGGCGAGCTTGATGTCGGCCTTGTCTTTTTCAGTCAGGGCCGGCGCCGTCAGGCCACCACCGCGACGGTTGATGCCTTTGTGGTCGGACAGCGGGCCGCCGATGATCACGGTGCAGTTCAGTTCGGTCGGCGTGGCGGTGTCGACGCGCATCACCACACGGCCGTCGTCCAGCAGCAGTTCGTCACCGACGCCGCAGTCCTTGACCAGGTCCGGGTAGTCGATGCCCACCACGTCCTGGGTGCCTTCGGTCAGCGGGTGGCTGGTGGAGAAGGTGAATTTGTCACCAATCTTCAGCTCGATCCGCTTGTTGGTGAATTTGGCGATACGGATTTTCGGGCCTTGCAGGTCGCCCAAGAGTGCAACGAAGCGGCCATGCTTGGCGGCGAGGTCACGCACCAGCTTGGCGCGAGCCTTGTGCTCGTCCGGGGTGCCGTGGGAGAAGTTCAGACGGGCGACGTCCAAACCAGCCAGAATCAGCTGTTCGAGGACTTCCGGCGAGTTACTGGCCGGGCCAAGGGTGGCGACGATTTTGGTACGACGGACGGACATGCACGGACTCCTGAGTTCAAGCGCTGGGGAAGGCTACTATGCTCTTTCGTTGTAGTCATTGTTCGTTTGCACTACTTATCGACGATTGGCTTGTTTTGGCTGCGGTTGAATGGGCAAACGCCTTGAAGATTTTCGACCAGGGGTCGATACACTGCACAAGACAGGAGAACCCCATGCGAATTTTGCTCGTTGCTGCCCTGGCCGTCAGTGTTGTCGGCTGTACCCGCTGGTCGATGGACCACCATTTGAACAACGCTTACCGCGCCTATGGGGTCGGTGATTGCCAGCGTGTCACCCTGGAGTTGTCCCAGGTCGATCGCGAGAGCCGTACCCGCCGCTACGTGCAACCGGAGGTTTCGATGTTGCGCGGGCAGTGCCTGGAACGCCAGAAACTGTTTGTCGATGCCGCACAGACCTATCAGTTCATCATCGGCCACTACCCGTCGAGCGAGTACGCCTATCGAGCCCGCGCGCGGCTCGATACCTTGCAACAATTGGGGCATCTGCCGGCTGCAGGCCTGGCAAAACCACGGCCTGCGTCGCTGTAAGGGTATTTGTCGCTTCAGAGCTGGCCGGTCGCCAGTCTTGCGCTATTCTTTGAATGTCTGTTTGTGCAGTTTCCCATTCGAACGGATGCAAGGCCCGGATTCGGCAGCTGTTTGGTGACAAGCGGTACCTGTTGTCACACCGAGATCCAGGGAGAGCGAGCGATTGCTTGTTCCGAATCACTGGCACGGCCAGATTTTTGGCTATTGGATGGCGACTTCACCATGTTTACCGAACGACGGATCGAACGGCATCAACTGCCGTATTTTTTGCAGGTGTTCAATCGTATTACTGACAAGCCAATTGGCTTTCTTGGAAATGTGTCTGAAAACGGTCTGATGCTGATCAGCTCGTTACCCATGATGACCGAGGTAGATTTCGAGCTGCGCTTGAAAGTGCCGGTGGCTCAAGGCGAGTTCAAGGCGATTGACCTCACGGCAACCTGCTTGTGGAGCCACGAAGATGTCACCCCGCAGCATTACGACTCGGGGTTCCGCGTGCTTCAGGCGCCCGAAGAATACGGACACCTGATCAACGCGCTGTTGCAGTACTTCAGCTTTTATCCTTTGCAGGCCTCTGTCTGAATTATGCGTGGGGTCGTGGCTGTTTCCTGGCCATGACCCTGCGCAGTCATCCTCAGAATACCCCGGCCTTTTTCCATTCCAGATAGCGCGTGACCAGCCCGGCACCCAGCGCCGATGGCAAGGTATCCAGCACCGAGAGCCCATGGGCACTCAAGCGATCATGGCGTTGGTTGCGGGTATTGAGGTAATCGACCGTGCCGCAGTAAGCCAGCGCTTCGGGCAATGTTTGCACAGGGGCCTGGCGTAGTTGGTCGAGGACCTCCTCCCGTAGACTGGCCACCAGTACCCGGTGATGCCTACCGATACGCTGGACGGCGGCCATCAAGGCTTCATCCTCCTCATCCCGCAGGTTGGTAACGATGATCACCAGTGCCCGGCGTTTTTGCCGCGCCAGCAACTGGCTGGCGGCCATTTGGTAGTCGGCGGTTTTTCGCGTGGTCTGCAGGTCGTACACCGCATTGAGCAACAGATTCAATTGGCCACTGCCCTTGACCGGCTTCAGGTAGCGCGGCGGGTCGCTGGCGAACGTGCACAGCCCTACGGCATCGCCCTGGCGCAAGGCGACGTAGCTCAGCAGCAGGCATGCGTTGAGGGCGTGATCGAAATGGGACAGCTCATCATCCTGGCTGCGCATGTGCTGGCCGCAGTCGAGCATGAACACGATTTGCTGGTCGCGCTCATCCTGATATTCCCGGGCAATGGGCGTTCGTTGGCGGGCGGTGGCTTTCCAGTCGATCTGACGCAGGCTGTCGCCTTCACGAAACTCGCGCAGCTGGTGAAACTCCAGGCCCAATCCTCGCCGCTGATGTTGGCGCACGCCCAGTTGGCTCAGCCAGTTATCCACACCCCGCAACTGCGCGCCGTATAAGCGCGCGAAATCCGGGTAAACACGGGTGGCATCGTGGGTGTCGACCCAGCGTCGTGCCGACCACAGCCCCAATGGGCTGGGCAGCATCAGCTCGCAGCGACTGAAGTGGAAGTGCCCGCGCCGCAAGGGGCGCACGCGATAGCCCAGCTCAGCACGTTCACCGGGGCGTAGTTGAATGGATTGAGGCAGATTATCCACCGCCAGGCCATCGGGCACGTGATCGAACACCTGCACGGTCAGTGGCTGTGGATAGTCGTGCTCCAGGCACAGGCGTATTTCTTCCCAGCGCCCCAGCGCCAGGCTGCCAGGCAATGTTCTGTACACGCGGGCCGAAGGGCGGCGACGCAAGCGTGCAGCATCCAGCATCGCCAGCAGCAACAGGGCCAGCAGCAGGCCCCAGGCTACCGAATGCAAGGTGGCGGGCACTTTGAACTGCAACGCTGCCGAGGTGCCCAGCAAGATGTTCAAGCCGAGCAGAACGCCCAGCCAGGTCAGCAGCAGACGAGTCGGTTTCATGGCCGCGTCATTGCCTTGGTGCTGCAATCTGGTCGAGTAACTGCTGGAGCACCTGGTCGACTTCAAGGCCGTCGATGTCCAGTTCGGGTGCGATGCGTACCCGGTGACGCAGTACTGCCAGGGCGCAGCCCTTGATGTCATCGGGGGTGACGAATTCGCCACCGCGCAACAGCGCACGGGCACGGGCGCCGCGTACCAGGGCAATGGAGGCCCTGGGGCCGGCACCGATGGCCAGCCCCGGCCAACTGCGCGTGGCACGGGCCAGGCGCACGGCGTAGTCGAGCACCTGTTCATCCAGTGGCAGGTCACTGGCAATTTGCTGCATCGCTACTACGTCCTCGGCTTGCAGCACCGTACGCAACGGTTGTACCTCCAGCATGTCGGCCTTGGACGAGCGCGTCACTTCGCGGACCATATCCAGCTCTTGTAGAGCATCTGGGTAGTCCATTCGCACCTTGAGCATGAACCGGTCCAGCTCGGCCTCGGGCAGTGGGTAGGTGCCTTCCTGCTCGATGGGGTTCTGGGTCGCCAGCACCATGAAGGGTTGGCCGATGGGTAATGCCTCACCCTCAAGGGTCACTTGGCGTTCCTGCATGGCTTCGAGAAGCGCTGCCTGGGTTTTGGCCGGTGCACGGTTGATCTCGTCGGCCAGCAGCAGGTGGGTGAATAACGGCCCCTTGCGCAGTTTGAACTGTTCGGTCTGCAAGTCGTACACGGCGTGGCCGGTGACATCGCTGGGCATCAGGTCCGGGGTAAACTGGATACGGGCAAAATCACCGCCAAAGCAGCGGGCCAGGGCGCGTACCAGCAAGGTCTTGCCCAGGCCGGGCACGCCTTCCAGCAGAACGTGGCCGCCTGCGATCAGAGCGGTGAGCACGTCGTCAATCACAAGGTCCTGGCCAATCACGGCCTTGCGCAATTCCACGCGCAGCGCCTGGGCCTGCTGGCTGGCATGCTGAAGGTTCTCGGCGGTCAGGGCGGTGGCCAGTGGAGAGTCGCTCATAAGGCATTCCTGAGGGTTTGCAGGCTCGCCACCTGTCGGCTGAAGTCGGCGCTGGAAAGCCGCTTCAGCGCAACAGGCTCTAACGCCTGGCTGATGATATGAGGGGGTTGTCGCGTAAGGTGCTCCAGCACTTGGCGTTGCCCTGGCGCATCGAGGTGTTCAAACCCAGGATGGCGTCGCCGGGCTGCGCGCAGAATGTCGTGTTGCAAGGCTTGCAACAACGTGCCCTGGCCGCTGCGGCGCAACAGGAAATCCGCGCTGGCCTTCAAGTGTTCCTTCAACTGGCGACGAGCCTTGGGCGCCGGTGCCTGGACCGGGCCGTGGCGCATGCCTGCTTGCCACAGCCCCAGGGCAACCAGCGCAATCAGGGCGACGAGGGCCTGGGGGAAATAACGGAGCAACAGGGTAAACAGATCGTCCGTGTCGCTGTTGAACAGCAAGGTGGCGTCAGTGCCCTGGTTCAGATACCACAGCAACCAGGCGTTATCATGTTTGCCGATATCCGCGGTTTTCCACAGGTCGCTGTCGGTGATCACCGTGACGCGGCCTTGCCCCAGGTCAAGTTGCATCAGGTGGCTGGACTTGGCGCTGTTGGCGGAAAACTGCGCCAGGTGCTTGGGGTCGGTGAGGTTGAAGTCGGTGTCAAAACTGAAATAGGCCGGTGCCGTTTCGTTGTCGACATACAGCTTGGTCAGGTCCGGCTTGGTTTTTTTACGCGGTGGCGCGGGTTCGTCGAAGGTGTCGCTCAAGGTTTGGCGGACAGTGAGGCGATCAAGCAGCAAGTCACCGCTGGTGCCGGTTTCTTCATCCCATAATGCCTCGGCGACCAAGAGCAGGTGGCCGCCGGCTTTTGCCCAGCCCAGCAGTTGTTCGACCTGGCGTGGTGTCATGTTGCTGCGCTCCCCCAGCAGCAACAGGCTATGGCCTTTGGCGGGCAGTTCGGCGAGTCGTTCAAGGCCATTGGCATGCGCCACCACCACGCCTTGCTGGCGCAAAAAGTGCTCGGCGGCCAGGTAAGGGTTGGCGCGTGCCTCTGGTGACGGGCCGCGATTTACCACTTCCTCGTAGGGAATTACCTTGTGCCAGGCATATAGGCCGCCCGCACCCAACAGGCACGCCAGTAGCAGCGCTACCCACCATAACGCCCGGTTCATTGGCTCGCTCCGTCACTGAAAAGAGCACGCCAGTCGCTGCACAGTTTTTGTTGGGCTGAAGAGGGCGGTAGGCGGTGACCATAGGCCAGGTTTTGCCAGTGGCGTGTCAGTTCGTCGCTGAACGCCAGTAACTGCGGTTGTTGCAAATGATGAATACGCTCCAATACCTGCCCCTCGGTATCGGCGCTTGTCAGTGGCAGGTCGAACTCATGCAACAGCCGGCTGAGCAAACCGCGATACAGCAGGCCAAGAGCTTCCCGGGGCTGGGTGGGCCATAGTTGCTCGGCGGTACTGGCGATATCTTCGGGCAATGTCTCGGTGCCCAGCTCTAGCCCGAACAACTGAGCGGGAACGGGCGAGGGAGCGGCCGTGCGAGTGGGCCCAAGGCGGCTGACGAAGGTGCGCAACCATTCACGGTAACGCCAGCACACCAGGGCCAGGCCGCCGATCACGAGGCTCCAGAGCAGTATTTCCAAGGTTTTGGCGACGTATTTGAAGGTGTCGCTGTTGAAGTTGTCGAGCAGTGCCTGGAGCCAACCAGGTAATTTGCCGTCGCCCTTGGCCGTGTTTTTAACCGGCGCTTTTTCGTCACCAAACCGATAGCGTGTGACGGTTTCCGGGTTCTTGAAGGGCGGCTTTTCCAGCAATGCCTGGATGGATTGGCTGGCGGCCTGGGTGCTGAGGGGCTTATGGGCTGTAGCTTCATCTGCCATGGCGGGTGGGCTGACGTGTAGCAGCGCCAAGCCGACGACCAGCAACAACAGCGGTGCGACGTTGCTCAGGCGCTGGCGCAGGCGACGGAATACCAGCTCCAGGTCCCAGGCCTCCAGCACCGTGCGGCGGTTCAGGTACAGGCTGAAGCCACAGGCGACATAGATAGGTTCCCAGAACACCAGGACCAAGGCATAGAACGCATTGCTCAGGTGCTCCAGCCAAAGCACGTCCGAGCCTGACGCCAATATTAGTCGTTGCCAGTCCCAGTCCAGTTCGATCTGTTGCGGTATGAAGAGATAGAACAGGGCCATGGCGCCAAACCACAGGCCGATTTCCAGGTGCACGCCGATCGTTGTCAGCCAGCGTGCGGCGCCAGCGTTTCGTTGCAACAACACCCCAAGGCGTCGTTGACGTGCGTCACCGTCCAAGCCTTCCAGTTGGCTGACGGGTAGGGTGAAGCTGCGGCTCATGCTCAGCCGCCGCCAGGTCAGGCTGGCGAACAGCTGCCCTTTGAGCAACTGCGGCCAATGGCGAACGGCCTGTTTGAGGCTGGGGGGCTCACCAAACAGGGCCTTGGACAGAATGTACAACGGTAAGCGGTCGAAGGCCGGCTTGAGCCACCAGAACAGGAACATGGCCACAGACGGGTAATTCCAGAGCAGCACTGTCAACAGGCTGAATACCGGCAGGCTCACCAGCGCCCAACTGCCCATCAGCAGGGCGCGGTGTTCCCTGGCCATCAGCACCCCCAGGTCCATGGCTTCCCAGGAAGTGCGCGGGCGAATCACCACGCTGGCGTCAGTCAGGCGCATGGCGACTCCGCCCGGCGAGGGTCAGGTAAGCGGCCACCAGCAGCCAGAGCACGGCGCCTACCGCGTATTTGATCCAGGGCTCAATGCCAGTGGTTGAGGACCAGTAGGCTTCGATAAAGGCTGCGATCAACAGAAACACCATGACACCGCAGAGCATCCGTACGCTTTTGCGCGCGGCCAGGCGCAGGGCCTCGCTGCGCGCCAAGCGCCCGGGGGCGACCAGTGACCAGCCCAGTTGCAAGCCTGCGGCACCGGCCAGTGTGATGGCGGTCAACTCGAATGCGCCGTGACCCATGACAAACGACCAGAAGGTCTGGCCATAGCCGATGTCGGTAAGGTGCCCGGAGACCGCACCTATGACCAGACCGTTGAAAATCAGGAAGAACACACTGCCAAGGCCAAACAACAGGCCGGCGGCAAAGGTCTGGAAGGCGATGCCGATGTTGTGCATCACGTAATAGCCAAACATCATCCAGTCTTCGCTGGCGGCACGTTCGGCAGCGCGGCCCAAGCGGCTGGCGTCGGGGTTGTACATGCCCTGCATCTCGGCCACCTGCTGGGGGCTGATGATGCTGTAGACAAGGTCCGGGAACAGGTACACCAGCAGGGCTATCCCCACCAGGCTGCCAAAGAACAGCAGGCCGGCGATCAGCACAAAGCGCCACTGTTCGCGTACCAGGCGCGGGAAGCCGGCCAGAAGAAACGCCACTATGTTCGCCGTCAGTTGGCTGCGATGGCGATACAGTTGTTGATGGCCGCGCAGTGCAAGCTGTTGCAACGGGTCGACCAGGTAACTGCTATAGCCCCGCTGCTGAGCCAGGGCCAGGTGTTGGCACAGGCGTCGATATTGATGCGGGAAGTCGGCAACATCGGCGGCCTTGGCTTTACCTTGCTCCAGTTGCGTCAACTGCTCGGCGAAGGTTTGCCATTGGTGCTGGTGGCGGCTTTCAAAAAGGCTCTGTTTCATGTCGGCCCCAACAAGCCACGGGCTACACCGTTGAGTTGCTCCACGGCGCGCGGCGCAGACACTTGCAGGGGCCCTGCGAGGATGGCGGCCAGTTCATGCACCCGTTCGGCCGAGAGCTCGGCCTGGCGTTCGGCGAAACCGAGGATGGCTCGCTGTTCGCTCAACTCCAGGGCGAAGGGCAGGCGCAGGGCGGGTGCTTGAGGGATGCTTGGGCGTGCCAGCGGCAGTTCGCGGTACACCACCAGCGTACCGGCCGCCAGGTCGCCGAGCCGCTTGAAGTGCGGATGCTGCAGGCAACTGATCGCGCCGAGGAAATAACCGAAGGGCAGCATGTCGACAAAACGCAGCAGGTTGCGGATCAGCGATGCCGACCAGCCGATGGGCGTGCCGTCATCCTGTACCACGCGCAGGCCCATGACCCGCTTGCCCGGCGAGCAGCCCTGGTTGAGCACTTCGAACAACACCATGTACCACCAGCTCACCAGGAACAGCAGCAGCGAACCCAGCCCTACCCCTACATTGCCGAGCAACGCCAGCGGCACCAGCAGGATACCCATGATGATCCCGCGCACGCCCAGGTCGAATGCAAAGGCCAATGCCCGGGAGGGCAGGCCAGCAGGGCGCAGGGGCAGGTCGATGCCCTCCGGCGTTTCTATCTGATAGTGGGTATCCAAAGGCGTTGATGGCATTGCGATCCTTGGCAGTGCGAGGCGACTTAGAGACACGGATGCTAGCAGTGTCGAGGATGGAAGCAACCACCCGAGGTTTTTCTGGATATTTATACAGTAAGGTATCGCTGGCCCCAAACGCCTTGCAGCGCCTAGACTTTGTCGGTCTTCAGCACAGGAATAGCCCGTGACCTCGATTTTCTGGTACGACTATGAAACCACCGGCATCAACCCGCGCAACGATCGTCCGCTCCAGGTAGCCGGGATCCGCACCGACCTTGAGCTCAATGAGGTCGGTGCGCCGATCAATCTTTATTGCCAGCCCAGCGACGATATCCTGCCTCATCCAGCAGCGTGCGCGATCACGGGTATCACGCCGGGTATCCTCGCCGAGAAGGGCCTTGCCGAAGCCGATTTCATGACCCGGGTGCACGCCGAACTGGCCGCGCCAGGTACCTGCGGCGCCGGCTACAACACCCTGCGATTTGACGATGAAATGACGCGCTACAGTCTGTACCGCAATTTTTTCGACCCGTATGCGCGCGAGTGGCAGGGCGGCAACAGCCGCTGGGACTTGATCGATGTCATGCGCACCGCCTACGCCCTGCGGCCGGAGGGCATCAACTGGCCCGAGCAGGAAGGGCGTGTGACCCTCAAGCTCGAACGCTTGACCGAGGCCAACGGCATCGACCATGGCCAGGCTCATGATGCGTTGTCGGATGTGCGTGCAACCATCGCCCTGGCGCGGTTGGTCCGGGAGAAACAACCGAAGTTGTATGAGTGGTTGTTTCAACTGCGCAGCAAACAGCGGGTCATGGATCAGGTGCGGTTGCTGCAACCGATGGTGCATATCTCCGGACGTTTCTCTGCCGAGCGCCATTACCTGGGTGTAGTCTTGCCCCTGGCCTGGCACCCGCGCAATCGCAATGCCTTGATCGTCTGTGACCTGGGGCTCGATCCACAAGGGCTGTTGGACCTGGATGCGGCGACCCTGCGCCAGCGTCTTTACACGCGCCGCGATGAGTTGGCCGAAGGTGAGCTGCCGGTTCCGCTCAAGTTGCTGCATATCAACCGCTGCCCGGTGGTCGCGCCATTAAAGGTGCTGCGTCCGCAAGACCTGGAGCGCCTGCAATTGGATAAGGAGGCTTGCCTTGCACGGGCGCTGCGGCTAACTGACGCACAGGAAGTTTGGCGGGACAAGTTAGCAGCCATTTATGCCGAGGAAGACTTTGCGCCGAACGCGGACCCGGAGCAGCAGCTCTACGATGGTTTTATTGGTGACCGTGACCGTCGTTTATGTGAGCAAGTTCGCATGGCCGAGCCCGCGCAGTTGGCCCGTCAGCAGTGGCCGTTCGATGATCATCGTTTGCCGGAATTATTATTTCGCTACCGGGCGCGTAACTTTCCTGAAACCTTGAACAATGAGGAGCAACAACGCTGGAAACTTTTCTGTCAGCAACGTTTGTCGGATGCACAGTGGGGGGCGCCGAATACCCTGTTGGGGTTTAAGCAGGCGCGTGAGGAGTTGGCGGTTAGTGCTACATCGTTTCAGTGTCAGGTACTGGCGCAATGGCAGGACTATGTAGATTCCTTAGCGGCGCGCCTGAATCTGTAGGTGCATAACTACAGAATATTCCGACAATAAAAAACGCCAGCAAGCTGGCGTTTTTCATGTGTGACGTATCGGGTGAACGTCCGACCGGGCTTAGCCCAGCAGGGTTGCCCAACCTTCAACTACGTCACCGCCCCACTTGGCTTTCCACTCTTTCAGAGTTTTGTGGTTGCCACCTTTGGTTTCAATCACTTCGCCGTTGTGCGGGTTTTTGTACTGCTTGACCTTGCGAGCACGCTTGGTGCCGGTAGTTTTCACAGCGCCACGCGGTGCTTTAACTTTCGACTCTGGATCCAGCAGCGCGATGATGTCACGCAGGGATTTGGAGTATTCACCCATCAGGGTGCGCAATTTGCCTTCGAATTCGAGCTCGGTTTTCAGCTTGTCGTCTTCGGACAGGTTCTTCAAACGGGCTTGCAGCTCTTTGATAGCTTCTTCGGTGGCGCGGTATTCGTTGATCAGTGACATGTGGACTACCTTATGTAGAACGCTGATTGACAGGGTGAGTGGCCTAATAATAGTCAGGCAATTTCATCAAGTAAACATTTAAGACGTTATTCAGGTGAATGACATTGAATGTGTGTGAGAAAACCTGGCCGATGAGTTAATTAGTAAGCGTTATGCGCAAAGATAATCGCGTTAATTTTTTGCTACTGGCCTGAGCATACCGTTGTACCGTCATATAGCGGTGGTAAAACCTTACACGATTAAGGGGTGTTGCCACGGCGAGGGCTCAAGATCAGGTGCAAGGGAATACTGCAGTTTTTTTGCGTAATCGCTAGAATAGCCGCCTTTGTGAAGTTCTGGAGTTTCCCCCTAATGCGCACTTTTCGGCTGGTGATTGCTTGCCCGGACCGGGTTGGCATCGTTGCCAAGGTCAGTAACTTTCTGGCTTCCCATAATGGCTGGATCACCGAGGCGAGCCATCACTCGGACGATCTCAGTGGTTGGTTTTTCATGCGTCACGAAATCCGTGCCGATACGCTGCCCTTTGGCCTGGAAGCCTTCCGCGAGGCGTTTGCGCCGATTGCCGAAGAGTTTTCGATGACTTGGCACATCACCGACACCGAGCAGAAGAAACGCGTGGTGCTGATGGCCAGCCGCGAATCCCACTGCCTGGCAGACCTGCTGCACCGCTGGCACAGCGACGAACTCGATTGCGAGATTGCTTGCGTGATCTCCAACCACGACGACCTGCGCAGCATGGTCGAATGGCATGGCATCCCTTATTACCATGTGCCGGTCAACCCACAGGACAAGGAGCCGGCATTTGCCGAGGTGTCGCGCCTGGTCAAGCAGCACGACGCGGATGTGGTGGTGCTGGCGCGCTACATGCAGATCCTGCCGCCGCAGCTGTGCCGCGAATACGCGGGCAAAGTGATCAACATCCACCACAGCTTCTTGCCGTCGTTTGTCGGTGCCAAGCCGTATCACCAGGCTTCCCTGCGTGGCGTGAAGTTGATTGGTGCAACCTGCCACTACGTGACCGAAGAGCTGGACGCCGGCCCGATCATCGAGCAGGACGTGGTGCGCGTCAGCCACAGCGACAGTATTGAAGACATGGTGCGCTTCGGCCGTGACGTCGAGAAAATGGTGTTGGCGCGTGGCTTGCGCTACCACCTGGAAGATCGCGTGTTGGTGCACGGCAACAAGACCGTGGTTTTCTGACTCAGCGGTTTTGATTGAAAGACGCAGGGGCCTGGAGGTAAAACTCTCCAGGCCCTTTTTTATTTCTGTTTCAGGAGACTCCCATGAGCGACCCGCTCGATAAAGCCACCTCACGGGCGCCTGCTACCTTGGGCGAGGGCTGTTTGAGTCGTTACGACCCGGAGGCGCTGGATGCCGAGGATGGAACTGATTTTCCAGGCGCGGCGCGTTTATGGGAGCAGACACAGGCGCAGGACGAGCCGCCTGCCGCCCCTGAAAAAGACGCTTGAGCAGCGGTTTGCCGACCATCAATAAAAACACTGGCGCACCGGCCAGCAAATAGAAGTAATAGGTCACCGCTCGCCAGATCAGAATCGCCGCCGCTGCTGTGGATGTGCCCACCATAGGCGCCAGCAGTGCCGCGCACGTCAGCTCCGCTGCGCCGGCCCCGCCTGGCGCCAGGCTGAACTGCCCGGCAGTCAGCGACAGCATCTGGATCAGAAAACTCCAGGCCCACTGCACCTCACCGCCCAACCCGCGCAGCGCCAGGTACAGCACGCTGTAACGCAGCAGCCAATGCAGGCTGGTCAGCGCAAAGACCCCAAGCAAGGTACTCCGGGGGAGCTTGAGGGTGGCGCTGAACGCCGCCAGAAAACGCAGCAACCGGCGTGCCCAGCGTCGGCGGGTGGTAGCGCCGACCTTCATAGCCTTGAGTGCCAAACCCGCCAGGCGAATCAGCCGCCGGTGAAAATGCACCACGGCCCAGCCACTGATCACCCCACCCACCATCGACACGGCGCTGAGCCCCAGCAACCACTCCAAACGCGGGCTGAGGCTATGAAACAGCGCATACAGCAGGATCCCCACCAGTGCGCAGAGAAAAAACACCAAGTCGCTCAGTTGGTCCATGGCAAACACCGCACTGCCGTGGGCGGGGCGCACGCCGTTACGTGCCAGCAGCGCCATCAGGGTCAACGGTCCGCCGCTGCCGCCGGGTGTGGCGCACATGGCGAATTCGGTGGATATCACCACGCCCAGACTTTTAAGCGGCCCTAGCCGAGCGCAATGCTCGCCAAGCAACAGGCGGATGCGCAGGCTGTTGATCAGCCAGCAGCCGATGATCATGGCGAACATCCCCAGCAACTGGGGCAGCGGAAACTGGCGCAGGCGCGTAATGCTTTCGCCGCCGCCCAGCCATATCGGAATGGCCAGTGCCACCAGCAGGGCAAGCACCAGCCAGATCAGTCGGCCCATGGTTGCGTTGCCAGCCAGGCGGCCTTGGTTTGGGGGACGCGCCCCGCGTTGAGCAGGCGTTGCAGGGTGTGCAGCCAATAATCGCGGGAAAACCTGTAGCGCATGTCCACAGGGTGCAATCCCAGTCGGATCAGCGGGGCTGTCTGCCACCGCTGTTCCCGGCGGTCGCTGAGGACTTTGGACAATCCCCGGCGCCAGGCACTGCGCGCACTCCACACCAGGCCGGGGGCATTGATAGGCGTGAAGTCCGGCAGGCGATAAAGATGTTGTGGGTCGCTGGTGTAGCTCAGCGGCAACTGGCGCAATGCCTGCCGGGTGCCGTCGCTCATCAACCAGGCGGGTGCAACAAAGCCATGCAGCGGCCAGCTATTGCGCTGGAATACCTCAATGCCGGCGGTCAGCCGCCGCAACGCCTCGGCCTCGGACAGCTGGTAAAACTCGCCTTCATGGGTATAGATGCGTCGCATAAACCATTCTTTTGGCGTACGTGGCCGAGGTTGGTCGTCGCAATGGTAGTAACCATGCAAGGTGAGTTCATCGCCCTTGGCGACACGGCTATCGAGCAGGCGCCGAAAATCGCGGTGGGCGGCCAAGTCGTCATGGTGATGAAAGTCCGGCACCACCAACCAAGTGATGGGCACGTTGCCCAGTGCATCGACGGCCTCGACGAAGGGCCGGTAGTCGGCCCAGGTATGCGGTGCCACGTCGTGCAGTACCAGCATCAGCGCGCGCTCAGCCATGGGCGAGCATCGGTTCATGGCTGCCCAGCACGGCGTAGTAATGCCCCAACAGGCTGTCGACTACCGTGTCCCACGCATAACGCTGCTCGACATGGCGCCGAGCCTGGGCCCCCAGGCGTCGGCTGTCGGTACTGAACAGCTCGCGCACCGCATCGGCCATGGCCTTGGGGTTGTTCGGCGTACACAGCAGGCCACAACGCTCATCGACAATCTCGGTAAAGGCCCCGGCCGCCACGGCGACCACCGGAATACCGCAGGCCATGGCTTCCAGAATCACCAGGCCGAAGGTCTCCTGGTCGCCGCCATGCAGTAAGGCGTCGGCGCTGGCCATCAGCCGCGCAACATGCTGGGCGGGCCGGAATCCATCGACCACGGTGACATTGTCCGGCACGCTGGCCGGCATGCCGGAGCCCACCAGCAGCAAGTGGTAGCCATCCCCCAGGCGCTTCATGCAGTTGAGCAGCACCGGCAGGTTTTTCTCCTTGGAGCCGCGCCCGGCGAAGATCAATAGCCGAGTGTCTTCGCCAATCCCCAGTTCGGCGCGCAGGCCGGGGTCACGTACCTCAGGGGTGAAGGTTTGCAGGTCTACGCCCAGGGGTTGCACGAAGACATTTCTGACGCCAAGCCCGGTGAGCTTGTCGGCCATGACCTGGCTGGGGGCGAGCACTCGGTCAAAATTCCCATAGAGTTTGCGCACATAGGCTTCAACATTGGGGGTAAACCAAGGCCCCATGCGGTTACTCACCAGCAGTGGCAAGTCGGAGTGGTAGAAGCCGATGACCGGCACATCCAACTGGCGCCGTGCATCCAGGGCGGCCCAGGCGGTCAGGTAAGGGTCTCCCACTTCGATCAGATCGGGCTGTAAATCGTGCAGGACATTTCGCCATGGCGCCAAGCGAACGGGGAAACGGTAGCCTTTGCCGAAGGGCAGGGCGGGCGCCGGTACTTTGAAGATGCCGTCCTGTTCGCTCAAATGTGCGCCGGGGATCAACAGGCTGTGGCGAATGCCCGGCTTGAGCGCCAGACGCCGGTGCTTGGCGTCAAGGTAAGTGCGTACGCCACCGCTGGCCGGGGCGTAGAACATGGTTATGTCAGCGATATGCACGATGAACATCCCTCCGATCCATTGCTCTCCCTAGATGGACCTGAGGTAAGGATAGATGTTCGATTGGGATTGGTGTGTTTGCCGGTCGGTTAAACGCAGGTCCCCTGTGGGAGCGGGCTTGCTCGCGAAAGCGGTGAATCAGTCAGTACATCTTCAACTGACAGACTGCTTTCGCGAGCAAGCCCGCTCCCACATTGGATCGCATTGCGTTGCCCATCAGATCCGGAAGCTGCCCACCAATTGCTTCAAACGCGAGGCCTGTTGTTCCAGGTCCGAGCAGGCGCGCAGGGTCGATTGCAGGTTTTCCACCCCTTCCTGGTTGAGGGTGTTGATCTCGGTGATGTCCATATTGATCGACTCCACCACCGAGGTCTGTTCTTCAGTGGCGGTGGCGACCGACTGGTTCATGCCGTCGATCTCGCCAATGCGCTGGGTCACGCTGTTCAGGCGCTCGCCGGCCAGGTTGGCGATTTCCACGCTGTCCAGGCTGTGGCGTTGGCTTTCGCTCATGGTCGTCACCGAGTCCCGGGCGCCCACCTGTAGCTCTTCGATCATCGTCTGCACCTGTTGCGCCGACTCCTGGGTGCGATGGGCCAAGTTGCGCACTTCATCGGCTACCACCGCAAAGCCACGCCCGGCTTCCCCGGCGCGCGCCGCTTCGATCGCCGCGTTGAGCGCCAGCAGGTTGGTTTGCTGGGAAATGCTGGTGATCACCTCAAGGATCTGGCCGATATTCACCGTTTTGCTGTTAAGTGCTTCGATATTGGTACTTGAGGTGCTGATCATGCTGGATAACTGCGTCATCGCCTTGATATTGCGTTCAACCACCTGCTGGCCGTCCTCGGCCAGGTGCCGTGCATCGCTGGCCTGACTGGAGGCTTGGGCGGCGTTGCGTGCGATCTCCTGGGCCGCGGCCCCCAGTTGGTTGATGGCGGCGGCGACGCTGTTAGTGCGGTTGGCCTGTTCGTCGGAGTTGACCATCGATGAGTTGGAGGCACTGACCACCCGCAGGGCCACTTCATTGACGTGCTCGGTGGCGGAAGACACTTCGCGAATCGAGGTATGAATGCGCTCCACGAAGCGGTTGAACGCATTGCCCAGGGTGCCGAACTCATCATTGTTCTGGATGGTCAGGCGGCGGGTCAGGTCGCCTTCACCGTCGGCAATGTCCTGCATGGCGCGGGTCATCAGGTGCAGAGGTTGCAGCAAGACGCGGATGAGCATGCCGAGCAGGGCGATGATGATCACCACCGCGATGATCGTGGCGATCACCGCCGAGGTGCGAAACTCACTGAGCATGGCGAAAGACTTGTCTTTATCCACCGAAACGCCCAGGTACCAGTTCACCGAGGGCAGGCCCTTGATCGGTGTGAACGTCACGATATTGGTCTTGCCATTGGCTTGCACTTCGCTGAAGTCGCCGCTGATCTTCGGCGTGTCTTTTGGATACACATCCGCCAGGGTTTTCATCACCAGGGCTTTATCGGGGTGCACCAGCACCTTGCCGTCAGCGCTGACCAGGAACGCATAGCCCATGCCGCCAAAATCCAGCGCGCCGATGTTATCCACCAGGGTCTGCAGGCTCAGGTCGCCGCCGACCACGCCGATGCTCTGGCCACCCTTGGCGCTGGGCGTGGCGACAGAAATGATCAGTTGCCCGGTCGCCGCGTCGATATAGGGTTCGGTCAGGGTCGAGCCATTACTGGCCTGGGCGCCTTTGTACCAGGGGCGAACACGCGGGTCGAAGCCGTCGGGCATCTTGGTGTCAGGGCGGATGGTGAATGTGCCCTGGCTGTCACCGACGTAGGTGGCCATGAATGACGAGGTCAGCGCTTTCTGCTCCAGCAGGCTGGCGACCACGCTTTTTTCAGGGTTGATGGCGATGTTCTGTGCGGCGTTTTCCACCAGGGCGATACGCCCGGTGAGCCAGGTCTGGATGTTGCTGGCGGTGACGTCGCCCATCTCATGCAGGTAGTTATTGAGGTCGTCACGAATCGCGTTGCGCTGCAGGTAGTCGTTGTAGAGGGTAAACAACGCAAAGGCGGCGATGACGATAAGGGAGGCTGCAAGCAGGATCTTGTGGCTGAAGCGCAGATTTTTGTTCATGGCTTGAAGGGTCCGCTAAGGTCTTAATATCCGAGGCGCATCCTATGCGGGAGGCGCAAAATGGCAGCGTCAAAAAAGGTGTGGTATTTCTGGTGATAGCTCCGTTGGTCCGTATCGGAATTATCTGACCGTTTTTTAGTCTTTGTCGGGCTTACATCTGTCTATATCGACCTCGCGGCACTAAAGATTAACCATAGGTGACGAAATGCCTGACTCCACACAACTGCTTATCGGTGCTGGCCTTGACGGCCAGCCCATCGCCCAGTCCATGCGCCTGGCCAACCGTCATGGGTTGATCGCTGGCGCCACGGGCACGGGCAAGACCGTCACCTTGCAGCGCCTGGCAGAAGCCTTCAGTGATGCGGGCGTGGCGGTGTTCGCTGCCGACATCAAGGGCGATCTCTGCGGCCTGGGCGCCGCCGCCAACCCCCAGGGCAAAGTGGCCGAGCGTATTGCCGGCATGCCCTTCCTTAATTACACCGCCCAGGCGTACCCGGTCACCCTGTGGGATATCCACGGCCAATCCGGTCACCCACTGCGCACCACCATCAGTGAAATGGGCCCGCTGTTGCTCGGCAGCCTGTTGGAACTCACCGACAGCCAGCAATCGGCGCTCTATGCGGCGTTCAAGGTGGCCGACCGCGAAGGCCTGTTGCTGCTGGACCTCAAGGACCTCAAGGCACTGCTCAATCACCTGCGCTATCACCCGGAACTGCTGGGCGAAGACGCCGCCTTGATGACCACCGGTTCCAGCCAGGCCTTGTTGCGGCGCCTGGCAGTGCTGGAGCAGCAGGGCGCCGAAGCCTTGTTTGGCGAGCCGGCCCTGCAACTCGAAGATATTTTGCAGCCCGCCAGCGATGGGCGTGGGCGCATCCACCTGCTGGACGCCAGCCGCTTGGTGCATGAAGCGCCGAAGGTCTACGCGACCTTCCTGCTGTGGCTGCTGGCAGAGTTGTTCGAACAATTGCCGGAACGCGGCGATGCCGACAAACCGTTGTTGGCATTGTTTTTCGATGAGGCGCACTTGTTGTTCGCCGATACACCAAAGGCCTTGCAGGAACGCCTGGAGCAGGTGGTGCGCCTGATTCGTTCCAAAGGCGTCGGCGTGTATTTCGTCACCCAATCGCCGGGCGACTTGCCGGATACGGTACTGGCGCAACTGGGCCTGCGCATCCAGCACGGTTTGCGTGCGTTCACCGCCAAAGAACAGAAGTCCCTGCGGGCGGTGGCGGATGGTTTTCGTCCCAACCCGACGTTCGATACCTTGTCAGTGCTCACAGAGTTGGGCACCGGTGAGGCATTGGTGGGAACCTTGCAGGAAAAGGGCACGCCGGAAGTCGTCCAGCGCGTACTGGTTGCTCCCCCGCAATCGCGGATCGGGCCGCTCACCGAAGCTGAACGCAAAGCGTTGATCGCCAGTTCGCCGCTGTTGGGGCGCTATGACAAGCCGGTGGATCGTGAGTCTGCCTATGAAGTGCTGATGGCCCGCAAGGAACTTGGGCCTGCCGAGCAGGCCGCGCCGGCCGCCGAAGAGCCGAGCTTCACCGACAAGGCCGGTGCCTTCCTGGGCACCACGGCGGGCAAGGCGTTGAAATCAGCCATGCAGCAGGCCGCCAATCAGATGGGGCGCCAGTTGGTGCGGGGGCTGCTCGGTTCGTTATTGGGCGGCAGCAAACGTAAGTAGCGTTTCAGGCTTTGGGCCGGGCATGGGCGGCCAGCCGTTCCAGGGCGGCGCGCAAGCCCGGGTCGTTGATCCCTTCGGCGGTGGCCTGAAGGGTTTCAGCGGCCGTTTCCGACAGGTCCAGGGTATGCCCCACTGCGCCTTGCGGCACGGTGGGCGGCTGCACCTTGAACTGAATGCGCGTCAAACCGGCGAACTCTTCAAACACCATCAACTGGCGCTGCAAGCGTTTTTGCTGATAACGCAAGCGGGTGGCCCAATGACCATCGGTGACAATCAATAACAGATTGCCTTCACGCCAGGACGCCACATGACAGTGCTCACGTGCGGCCGGTTGCAGCTGGCTTTCAAGCAGGCGTTGCAAATGGCCCAGGCGCTTGGCATGGCCAAAGATGGCTTTCAACGGCTTGGCTTCGCGAAGCAACACGCCGGGAGCGCGGGCTGTGAGAGGGCGAAATGCCATGTTTAGACACCTTAGGTAACAGAGCGGCTATCTTAGCAGAAAGCGCCTGCACACCCCGAGGCTCTGCGTCGGCTGGGCTTTGCCCATGAAATCAATAAGTAACTTCTGCACTCCATGGGTTGAAGTTCGCGCAAAAGCCCTTATTTTAAACAAGCCCTCTCACAGCGCCGTGCCTGCCTCGGGGAACAACGCCACTTTCCTCACCCACGATTCCGGGTAGAATGCGCGTTCGCAATGCGGCCGTGAGGGCTGCTCGGGCCACTCACGGTGCGCCCTCCATCCCTATGTGTGGAAGAACCTGCCGATATGTTTGCGCCTTTGTTAAAGAAACTTTTTGGAAGCAAGAATGAGCGCGAAGTCAAACGCATGCTCAAGACGGTGCAGCTGGTCAATGCCTTCGAAGAGCAGATGGTTGCTCTGTCGGACGAGCAATTGCGCGCCAAGACCCAAGAGTTCAAGGCCCGCATAGCCAAAGGTGAAACCCTCGATAAGCTGCTGCCCGAAGCCTTCGCGGTCGCCCGTGAAGCCGGTAAGCGCGTCATGGGCATGCGCCACTTCGACGTCCAGTTGATCGGCGGCATGACCTTGCATGAAGGCATGATTGCCGAAATGCGCACCGGTGAAGGCAAGACCCTGGTGGCAACCCTGGGCGTCTACCTCAACGCACTGTCCGGCAAGGGCGTGCACGTTGTGACGGTGAACGACTACCTGGCTCGCCGGGACGCCAACTGGATGCGCCCGCTGTATGAATTCCTCGGCCTGACCGTCGGCGTGGTAACGCCGTTCCAGCCGCCGGAAGAGAAGCGCGCTGCGTACGCCTGCGACATCACCTACGGCACCAACAACGAATTCGGTTTCGACTACCTGCGCGACAACATGGCGTTCAGCATGGATGAAAAATTCCAGCGTGAACTCAACTTTGCCGTGATCGACGAAGTCGACTCCATCCTCATCGACGAAGCCCGTACTCCGCTGATCATCTCCGGCCAGGCCGAAGACAGCTCGCGCCTGTACACCGAGATCAACAAGTTGATCCCGCGCCTGGAGCAGCACATCGAGGAAGTGGAAGGCGTGGTGACCAAAGAAGGTCATTTCACCATCGACGAGAAGACCCGCCAGGTCGAACTCAACGAAGCCGGTCACCAGTTTGTCGAAGAGATGCTCACCCAGATCGGCGAGCTGGCCGAAGGTGAAAGCCTGTACTCGGCACACAACCTGGGCCTGTTGACCCACGTGTATGCCGGCCTGCGCGCCCACAAGCTGTTCCATCGCAACGTCGAATACATCGTGCAGGAAGGCCAGGTGGTTCTGGTCGACGAGCACACCGGTCGTACCATGCCCGGTCGTCGCCTGTCCGAAGGCCTGCACCAGGCCATCGAAGCCAAGGAACACCTCAACATCCAGGCCGAAAGCCAGACGTTGGCGTCCACCACCTTCCAGAACTACTTCCGTCTGTACAACAAGCTGTCCGGCATGACCGGTACGGCCGACACCGAAGCGTTCGAATTCCACCAGATCTACAACCTGGCCGTGATGGTCATCCCGCCGAACAAGCCGTTGGCGCGTAAAGACTACAACGACCTGGTGTTCCTGACCGCCGAAGAGAAATACGCGGCGATTATCAATGACATCAAGGACGGCATGGCCAAGGGCCGCCCGATCCTGGTGGGTACCGCCACCATCGAGACTTCCGAGCACGTGTCCAACCTGCTCAACAAGGAAGGTATCGAGCACAAGGTACTGAACGCCAAGTTCCACGAAAAAGAAGCCGAGATCATCGCCCAGGCCGGTCGCCCAGGCGCACTGACCATCGCCACCAACATGGCCGGTCGTGGTACCGACATCCTGTTGGGCGGCAACTGGGAAGTGGAAGTGGCTTCGCTCGACAATCCGACGCCTGAGCAGATCGCCCAGATCAAGGCCGACTGGCAGAAGCGCCACCAGGCCGTGCTGGAATCCGGTGGCTTGCAGGTGATCGCGTCCGAGCGTCACGAATCGCGTCGTATCGACAACCAGCTGCGTGGCCGTGCCGGTCGCCAGGGTGACGCCGGTTCCAGCCGTTTCTACCTGTCGCTGGAAGACAGCCTGATGCGTATCTTCGCGTCGGACCGGGTGAAGAACTTCATGAAAGCCCTGGGCATGCAGTCCGGTGAAGCGATCGAGCACCGCATGGTGACCAACGCCATTGAGAAGGCCCAGCGCAAAGTAGAAGGCCGTAACTTCGACATTCGTAAGCAACTGCTCGAGTTCGACGACGTCAACAACGAACAGCGTAAAGTGATCTATCACATGCGTAACACGTTGCTGGCCGCCGACAACATTGGCGAAACCATCGCTGATTTCCGTCAGGACGTGCTCAACGCCACTGTCAGCGCCCATATCCCGCCACAATCGCTGCCTGAGCAGTGGGATGTTGCCGGCCTGGAAGCGGCATTGAAGAGCGACTTCGGTGTGGACTTGCCGGTTCAGCAATGGCTGGACGAAGACGACCACCTGTACGAAGAAACCCTGCGCGAAAAACTGATGGCCGAGCTGCTGGCGGCGTACAACGAGAAAGAAGAGCAAGCGAGTGCCGAAGCACTGCGCACCTTCGAGAAACAGATCGTATTGCGCGTGCTGGATGACCTGTGGAAAGACCACCTGTCGACCATGGACCACCTGCGCCACGGTATCCACCTGCGTGGCTACGCCCAGAAGAACCCGAAGCAGGAGTACAAGCGCGAGTCGTTCACGCTGTTCTCTGAACTGCTGGATTCGATCAAGCGCGACTCGATCCGCGTGCTGTCCCACGTTCAGGTGCGTCGCGAAGACCCGATCGAGGAAGAAGCACGCCTGCGTCAGGAAGCCGAGGCCCTGGCGGCGCGCATGCAGTTCCAGCACGACGAAGCGCCGGGCCTGGACGAGCCTGAGGCCTTGGGTGAAGAGGTCGATGTGGCCTTGGCCCAGACGCCGGTTCGCAATGATCAGAAGCTGGGTCGCAACGAGCTGTGCTACTGCGGTTCGGGCAAGAAATTCAAACACTGCCACGGCCAGATCGAATAAGATTTTCGCCTGACGCTGCAACACCCCGCGCCGCGACCGGCCTTTGCCGTCGCGGCGTTTTGCCATTAATTCCCACCGTCGATAGCGACGGCACAGACATCACCTATTTTTAAGGAGCGCATTCATGGCTGTTGGTCTTGGTCCTTTGCCCACGTTGCACCCAGTTGCCGGTTTTGAACTCGGTATCGCTTCGGCCGGCATCAAGCGCCCGGGGCGCAAGGATGTGGTGGTGATGCGTTGTGCTGAAGGCTCGACCGTGGCGGGTGTGTTCACCCTCAACGCCTTCTGCGCCGCACCGGTGATTCTGGCCAAGCAGCGCGTGGCCGGGTCGATTCGCTACCTGCTGACCAACACCGGCAATGCCAACGCCGGCACCGGCGAGCCGGGCCTGGTCGCGGCGGCGCGCACCTGCGCCAAGCTGGCCCAGCTGACCGGCGTCGATGCCAGCCAGGTGCTGCCGTACTCCACCGGTGTGATCGGTGAACCGCTGCCGGTGGAAAAAATCGAAGGCGCCCTGCAAGCCGCGCTCGATGACCTGTCTGTGGATAACTGGGCGGCTGCCGCTACCGGCATCATGACCACCGACACCTTGCCAAAAGGCGCGAGCCGCCAGTTCGTGCATGACGGCGTGACCATTACTGTTACCGGTATCAGCAAAGGCGCAGGCATGATCCGCCCGAACATGGCCACCATGCTCGGCTATATCGCCACCGACGCCAAAGTCTCCCGCGATGTGCTGCAACGCCTGATGCTGGACGGCGCCAACAAGTCGTTCAACCGCATCACCATCGACGGTGATACCTCCACCAACGACTGCTGCATGCTGATCGCCACCGGCCAGGCCAACCTGCCGGAAATCACTTCCACCGAAGGCCCGTTGTTCGCGGCGTTGAAACAGGCGGTGTTTGAAGTGTGCATGGACGTGGCCCAGGCCATCGTGCGTGACGGCGAGGGCGCGACCAAGTTCGTCACGGTTGAAGTCAACGGCGGCGGCAACCATCAGGAATGCCTGGATGTGGGCTACACCGTGGCGCACTCGCCGCTGATCAAGACCGCGCTGTTTGCATCGGACCCGAACTGGGGGCGTATCCTGGCTGCCGTTGGCCGTGCCGGCGTGCCGGACCTGGACGTGAGCAAGATCGACGTGTTCCTGGGCGATGTGTGCATCGCCAGCCGTGGCGCCCGCGCCGAAACCTACACCGAAGCCCAAGGCTCGGCGGTGATGCAGCAGGAAGAAATCACCATCCGTATCGAGCTGGGTCGCGGCGAGTGCAGCGAAACCATCTGGACCACCGACCTGTCCCACGAGTACGTGAAGATCAACGCGGAATACCGTACCTGAAAATGACCCTCCCCCTGTAGGAGCGAGCTTGCTCGCGAAAAACTCAAGGCCACCGCGTTTATCCAGGATGCACGCGTGATCGTTGACGTTCTTCGCGAGCAAGCTCGCTCCTACAAAGGGCTACGACGAGAGGAAGCAGTGGCGTGAAACGAGTGCATGTAGCAGCAGCGGTGATCCGCGGTGTCGATGGCAGGATCCTGCTGGCGCGCCGTGCCGATACTCAGCATCAAGGCGGCCTCTGGGAGTTTCCCGGCGGCAAGGTGGAGGCCGATGAGTCGGTTGCCACGGCCTTGTCCCGTGAATTGCAGGAAGAGCTGGGCATCCAGGTCACCACGGCGCGGCCGCTGATCAAGGTGCAACATGACTACCCGGACAAACAGGTATTGCTGGATGTGTGGGAAGTCTCGGCCTTTACCGGCGAGCCCCATGGCGCCGAAGGGCAGCCGTTGGCGTGGGTGGCACCGCGTGACCTGGTCAACTATGAATTTCCGGCGGCGAATGCGCCGATTGTCGCTGCGGCACGCTTGCCCGCCGAGTACCTGATCACCCCTGGCGAGCTCGAAACCCCGACGCTGTTGCGCGGTATCCAGAAGGCTATCGCCGGTGGCATCAAGCTGGTTCAACTGCGTGCGCCCAACGGCTATGACCCCAAATACCGCGACTTGGCAGTAGATGCGGTGGGCCTGTGTGCCGGCAAGGCGCAACTGATGCTCAAGGGGCCGTTCGAGTGGCTGGGGGATTTCCCCGCTGCCGGCTGGCACATGACCTCGGCGCAGTTGCGCAAATACGCGAGCAAGGGCCGCCCGCTGCCCAAAGACCGTTGGCTGGCCGCCTCGTGCCATAACGCTGAAGAGCTGGCGCTGGCAGAAATGATGGACGTGGATTTTGTCACCTTGTCGCCGGTGCAGCCGACCCAGACTCATCCGGATGCCCAGCCGTTGGGTTGGGAGCAGGCGCAGCAGTTGATCGCTGGGTTCAGCAAGCCGGTGTTTCTGTTGGGCGGGGTTGGGCCGGCGCAGCGGGAGCAGGCGTGGGAGGCTGGTGCGCAAGGTGTGGCAGGTATTCGAGCGTTCTGGCCGCAGGTGTGATGGTGCTCTGACTGACCTCTTCGCGAGCGAGCCCGCTCCCACATTTGACCGAGTTCTACCATTGGAATGCGATCAAATGTGGGAGCGGGCTTGCTCGCGAAAGCGCCCGATCAAACACCGCAATGCTCAGTGTGGCTTGGCCGCTGCCTGCCACAACACTTCCGCAATACCTTGGCGCTTGGCAATCACCCTGGCCGCCACAAACAGCAAATCCGACAACCGATTGATATACGCCAGCCCCACACCCTCCAATGGCTCCACCGCATTCAGGTGCTGACAGCGGCGTTCGGCGCTGCGCGCCAGGCTGCGGCACACATGGGCCTGGGCGATCAAGGCTGAGCCGCCGGGCAGAATGAAGTTCTCCAGCGGTCCAACCTCTTCATTCCAACGATCAATCGCTGCTTCCAGTCGATCCACTTCCGCCGCATTCAGCGCCTTGTACACCGGCATGGCCAGTTCACCGCCCAAGTCAAACAGACGGTGCTGGCAAGGGGTGAGCACTTCAATCACATCCTTCAACCCCGGGTGCTTGCCGCTTTGTTCTTCAAGGTTGGCCAGCAGCAGGCCGAGTTGGCTGTTCAGCGTATCCACCTCGCCAATTGCTTCCACGCGTGGATGGTCCTTGGGCACGCGGCGGCCGTCGCCGAGGCCGGTCTCGCCTTTGTCGCCGGTACGGGTGTAGATCTTCGACAGGCGAAAGCCCATGGTCAGTGCTCCAGTTGGGTAAGTTCAGTGGGGGGCAATTGGCTGCCGGCCAAGGGCAGGCGCAAGGTAAAGCAGGTGCCCTGGCCCAGGGTGGAATGCACTTCCATCTGGCCCTTGTGGTTGTTGGTGATGATAAAATACGACACGGACAGGCCTAGCCCGGTGCCCTGGCCGATTTCCTTGGTGGTAAAGAACGGTTCGAACGTGCGTTTGCGCACGTTTTCGCTCATGCCGATGCCGTTGTCTTCCACCTGGATTTCCGCCCACGGCGGGTTGAGGCGGGTGCGCAGGATGATGCGCCCCGGCTCGCTGTCGTCCTCGCGCAGGTGAATCGCCTGGGCAGCGTTTTTCAGCAAGTTGAGCAGCACTTGCTCCAGCTCGTTGGCGGTGCCGGGCACCGGGCCCAGTTGCGGATCGAACTGGCGGATGATCGCCTGGCCCTTGAAATCGAAACCGATGGTCAGGTCAAAGTCGTTACCGGCGATGTCCACGGCCTGGTCGATCAGCGCTGGCAAATCACAGGGCGCCATCTGGCGATTGCTGCGGCGGCTGAAGCTGAGCATGTGGGTAACGATTTTCGCGGCACGCGCCCCGGCCTGCTGAATGCCGTCGAGCAGTTGCGGGACTTCGCGGCCTTGCAGGTATCGGTTGACCGTCTCCAGCTCGATGCCCACCTGTTCGGCAAGTTCAAGGTTCTTGGGCAGCTCGGGGGACAGGCGCCGCCGAATGTTCTGCACGTTATGCAGGATCGCGCCCAACGGGTTGTTGATCTCATGGGCCATACCTGCGGCCAGGCCGCCCACGGAGAGCATTTTTTCCGATTGCACCATCATTTCTTCCAGGGACAGGCGCTGGGTGATGTCGTCGATTCGGATCACCACACCGCGCCCGGCGCCGCCCATCAAGGGGTAGAACGTCAGCGCGTAATGCTTGGGCTCGTCGTCCTTGATCCAGGTGACCCGCTCGATCCGTTCCACGGTGTGTTGCTCCACGGTGGCCTTGATCTGTGGCAGGTACGGCTTGAGCGGCTGGAAGGCCAGGAACACCGGCTGGTTCAAGGCTTCGTCCAGGCGCGTGCCGGAGAGGGCGGTGGCTTCCTGGTTCCACTGGGTGACGTAAAGTTGTTCGTCCAGGGCGATCAGCGCCGAGGGCATCGAGTCGATGATGCTGTTCAGGTAGTTCTGGAAACCCGTGAGCTTTTTCTCGATCTTGCTGCGCACCTGGACTTCCAGTTCCAGCTTGCGGTTGGTATGCCGGGTTTCTTCGGCCAAACCCTGGGCCTGGTCAAAGGCGGCCTGGGAGTCGTCGCGCGCGCGTTTAAGTTGCTGCTCACGGGCTTCGATACGCGACAGCATGGTGTTGAACGCTTCGGCCAGGCTGCCGATTTCGTCACGGTTGCCACGCCCGGCGCGTAACGCGTAGTTTTCCTCGCGGGTCACCTGGCGGGACAGTTCTTCAAGTTCATGAATCGGCCGTGTGATCAGGCGTTTGATCTGCCGGGCGATGACCAGCCACAGCAATACACTGAAAATCAGGATACCCAGGCTCGCGGTAAGCGTGCCGGTATAGAACGCCACCGGCAGCTCACTGCTGGCCACCAGCAACAAATGCCCTGAAGGCTGGTTGCCGCGGGGCAGGGTGATGACCTGGTTGCTGCGAAATTCAGTGAGGCGCCACGCTTCGATATGGCGGTAGTGGTCCGGCAGGTGCAGGCGGTCGCCGTGCTGCATCTGCGCCAGGCGGTTGCCTTCGCCGTCGTACAGCGCGGCGGCGCGCAACGGTGAATAGCTGGTCAGCTCATTGAGCAGCGCCTCGGCCTTGGTCGGAGACTCAAGGGCCTCGGCGGCGAGCGCGGGGTTGGACACCAGTCGACCGATGGACTGCAAGGCCTGGGGGGCCATGCTTTCCTGGGAGATCCAGTAGGCGGCGCTGATAAACGTCAGGTTGGCCACCAGCAATACGGTGGTCAACAACACCAGCAGGGCTGCCAGCAGTTTCTGCCCTACTGGTAGATTTTCAAGACGCTGGCGCAGTGGCATCAGGGTTTTCCCAGGTGATAGACAGGTAGGCAGGGTAGCGCGTGCCTCAGTCGCTGGCCAATCCGCGTGCGCGCAAATGCTCGACCAGGCGCGCTTGCAACTGTTGCAGGTGCGGCAACACCAATTGATGGCGGGCGGCCGCCTGGCAGGCGTAGCCCAACAGGTAGCTGATCTCGGTACGCCGTGCGTTGGCCACGTCCTGGTACATGGACGAGTAATTGGTCGCCGTGGCCTGGATCACCCGCTGTACTTCGCTGTGCAGGTCCTGTGCGGCGGCGGGTTGGCCGCAGCATTCGAGCAGCTCGGCCAGTTCCGCGCACAAGGTCGCCACTTCACACGCGTGGGCTTGCAAGCCGCCGTTGCGGCATTCGTAAAGCACGGTCAGGGGATTGATGGCGCAATTGAGCGCCAGCTTGCGCCACAGGCGCGTGAGAATATCGCTGGCCCAATCGTGGGGAATGCCGGCTGCTTGCAGGTCGTCCAGCCACAGCGGTGGCGTGGGGTGGCTCGCATCCCCCAGCCAGGTGAAACCATGGCCGGCAAATACCACTCGCCAGTCGCCTTCGCGAAAGGCGCCTTCGGTACTGGAGGCATAGATGCAGCGGGCCGACGGTACTTGTGCAGCCACTGCGTCCTGGCTGCCGAGGCCGTTTTGCAGCAGGATCAGTTCGGCGTCGGGCGCCAGTCGAGGTTGCAGCTGGGCAATGGCGCTTTGGGCGTCGTAGGCTTTGCACGCCACCAGCAAGCGATGAATCGGCTCTGGGCTGTCAGGCGTTTCACCGACTACCGGGTAAGTCTGTTCTACACCCTGCTCGAACAGGGTCAGCCCCTGGCCGGCTCGATAGTCGGCCAGGCGCGCCTCATTGCGCAGGATCAGCCTGACGGGCACGCCCGCGCGCGCCAGCCGTGCGGCCCAGAGGGTGCCCAGGCTGCCGGCGCCAAGAATATGCCAGGGGGTCGACATCAGTGTGTACTCCATAAGCTCGCCAGCGGTGAACGGCGCGAAAGAACCGCTATAATGCCCCGGCATTTTAGCTCGGGCGCGCTCCATCTCTACTGAGCCCGCCCCTTATATTGGAGAAATCACATGCCTTCGTTCGACGTGGTATCTGAACTGGACAAACACGAAGTCACCAACGCCGTCGAGAACGCCGTCAAGGAACTGGACCGTCGCTACGACTTGAAAGGCAAGGGCAGCTTCGAATTCAAGGAAAAGGAACTGACCGTCAACCTGACCGCTGAAGCCGATTTCCAGCTGGAAGCGATGATCGAGATCCTCAAGCTGGCCCTGGTCAAGCGCAAGATCGACGTGCAATGCCTGGAAGTCAAGGATGCCTACGCTTCCGGCAAGCTGATGAAGCAGGAAGCCGTGCTCAAGGAAGGCATCGACAAAGAGCTGGCCAAGAAGATCGTGGCGCACATCAAGGACGCCAAGCTCAAAGTCCAGGCCGCCATCCAGGGCGAGCAGGTTCGCGTTACCGGCAAGAAGCGTGACGACCTGCAAGAGGCCATCGCGGCCCTGCGCGCCAAGACGTTTGATATGCCGCTGCAGTTCAATAACTTCCGCGACTGATGGCACTTTGGGGAACCTGTGGGCACTTTTGACGTCCCACGCCCCAGCATCATTGCCTACAATTGAGCCCTTCGGGGCTCAATTGCGTTTTCAGGCAGTCAGTCGAGCCTTATCGCCGCACAACAGGAGAAAGTAGATGGATTTGAACGCTGAAATGGATCACCTGATCAAGACCTCCCAGTCTTGGATCCCCATGATCATGGAATACGGCAGCCGCGTATTGCTGGCGTTGGTCACCCTGGCCATCGGCTGGTGGCTGATCAATGTCTTGACGCAACGCGTGGGCCGCCTGCTGGCCATGCGTAACGCGGACATGGCGTTGCAACACTTCATCACCAGCCTTGCCAACATCGCGCTCAAAGTCATGCTGGTGGTCAACGTGGCCTCGATGATCGGTGTGGCCACCACCTCGTTCGTGGCGGCGATCGGTGCCGCTACCCTGGCTATCGGCCTGGCCTTGCAAGGCAGCCTGGCGAACTTTGCCGGCGGCGTGCTGATCCTGTTGTTCCGCCCGTTCCGCATCGGTGACTGGATCGAAGCCCAGGGCACCTCGGGTACCGTCGACAGCATCCAGATCTTCCACACCGTATTGCGCACCGGCGACAACAAGACGGTGATCATTCCCAACGGCAGCCTGTCCAACGGCCTTATCACCAACACCAACCGCCAGCCGACCCGCAAGGTCGTGTTTGATGTGGGTGTGGACTATGAGGCGGACCTGCAGAAGGCCCGTGAAGTATTGCTGGCTCTGGCCGAAGACCCGCGCGTACTGAAGGACCCTGCCGCCGTGGCGGTGGTGTCGACCTTGGGCGACAGTTCCATCACCGTCTCCCTGCGTTGCTGGACCAACACCCCGGATTATTGGGACGTGGTGTTTATGCTCAATGAACTGGCGCGTGACCGTTTGAAAGCGGCCGGGATTGATATTCCGTTTCCACAACGGGTTATTCGGGTGATGCAGGAAAGTGCGCCGAAATAACTTGGCGTGATGCTATCGAACTTGGCCGATAGGTCAGCTTTGATAAACTAGTTACTTAGCTTGCTAGTTGTTTTGTTGATTGAAATAAAACTGCAATAAAAAAGCCGCTCCCTGTTGAACACAGGAGCGGCTTTTTATTTAAGGCCTAAGCCTCAAGTCATCGTTGTAATTGAACCAGCAATTACAAGATGTTCAGCGGGTAGTTAGCGATCAGACGCAGTTCATCGATCGACGGCGAGCCGTAGTACACGCCATCACCGGAACGGTAAGTCGCTTGACGCAGACGCAGGCTCAGGTTTTTCGCCGGGCCGCTCTGGATCACGTACTTGGCTTCGATGTCGCGTTCCCACTCTTTGCCGTTGCTGGTGGTGCCCGTGTTGGCGCCGCTACCGGTGACATAACGGGTCATGAAGCTCAGGCCCGGAATGCCGAAGGTTGCCATGTTGATGTCATAACGCGCCTGGTAGGACTTTTCGCCTTCGGCGTTGAAGTCGGAACGGGCGATGGAGTTGGCCAGGAACACCGTGCCGCCGCCGTCTACGCCGTAACCGTAGTCGCCGTCACCGGTGACTTTCTGGGCTGCCAGGGTGAAGGTGTGAGCGCCGATGGTGTACGCGCCCTGCAAGCTGAAGGCACGGTTGTCGAGCTTGGTCACGCCGTCTTTCTCTGCACGTTGCAGGCCGGCGCCGTCGCTCTTGGTGTCGTAGATGTTGAAGTCCAGGGCAAACGATTGGTCATCGCTCAGGGCGTGGGTCCAGTTCAGGTTGCTGTAGTACTTGCGGAAGTAATCTTCGGTTTTCGCGTAGTACAGGCTGCCGGTGAATTCCGGAGTGAAGGCATACACGCCGCCGACAAAGTCGGTTTTGGTCAGGCCCAGGCTGTCATGGTAGGTCTGGTTCTGCGCGACGCTGGAAGTGAAGTGACCGCCTTCAAGCTTTAGACCCTTGATCTCGTTGCTGGTGATCGAGATACCTTGTGGCAGCTCTGGCAGCAAGCGGCTGTCGTCGGAGGCAAACACTGGAGCTGTGGTGTATTGGTCACCCACCTTCAGCACAGTGTTGGAGATGCGGAACTTGACCGCGCCGCCGCCTTTGGAATAGTCATCTTGCGAGCGACCGTCGGAACCAGTAGGGAACAGGCCGGTGCCGGCGCGGCCCTTGCCGCTGTCGAGCTTGAGGCCCATCAGGCCGATCACGTCCACACCGACACCAATGGTGCCCTGGGTGAAGCCCGATTCGTACAGGGCATTGAAGCCCAGGCCGGTTTCTTCAGCACGGCTCTTACGCTTGCCGTTGACGGTGCTGTAACCGCCGCCTGGCTCATTACGGAAGTCACGGCTGAAGTACAGCGCGCGAGTATTGATGCTGAACGTACTGTCTTCAACAAAGCCCTTGGAATCGTCCTGGGCGGACGCCATTGCGAACTGCGAGGTGCCTGCTGAAACAGCCAGGGCGATCATGCTCCACTTCATCACGCGCATCGTGATTTGCTCCTTTGGTTTTAGGAAGAGTACTGCCGTCCCACCTGTATTTTTATCTGGGCGGCTCTTTCTTTTTGTGTCGGCGCAAAGTTAGCTCACGCAGACCCTATTGACGATACTTACTCAACTATCCTTTCAGCTTCTTTACGAGGCTGTCGTAAATCGCTAGATCCATGTCGCAAATTCACAGCCTGAAATGTATCCAGGCTGACAACTTCAATGCTGTTTTCAGACTTCTTTCAAAGTTTGAACACATCCCTGATACACATTGAAACGCCACTATTTTTATCGCGAAACACCTGTGTCCAAACGGGTGCCGTTGCCGACGATAGAGGGGTGAATGCAACAAGCGTGCTCAAACCGCCGACCGAATGTCATTTTTTCGTGAAAAGTGTGATGAACCTGTAAAAACCGCATAAGCACGGGGGTTTTACGCCATTTGGGTTGGGCTTGACGCCAGGGTGTTACCCAGGTTCGGTGGCACCTGAATCCTTTACCTGGGTAAAACGTTACCGGTTGACCCTTATCGGTGGGTAATCGGCGGATCCCTTTGAGGCACAGATGGGTCATTTTGGTGCATCCCGTTGAGGCCCGGCCCAGCGTTGCTCCTCTGGGTTACTGCCTCTAAAGGGTGCATTTTTTTGCCCGACTGCCTCAAGGCCGCCAGCATTGCCCGTGAAGCCTTGGGCATTCGAAGGTATGCTGGGCACCTGTTACCGACCTGCCGAACGGAGTGCCACGTGTTCGCCTTAGATCAACGCCTGCAACAAGATACCTTGGCCATTGGGGACTTCCCGCTCTGTCGCCTGCTGCTGTCCAATGACGCGAATTACCCCTGGTTCATCCTGGTGCCACGCGTTAACGGTATCAGCGAAGTGTTTCAACTGGATGTCGCAGATCAACAAATCTTGTGGCAAGAAACGACGGCCTTGGCGCAGTTGCTCAACGAGGGCTTGGCGGCCGACAAGATGAACATCGGCGCGCTGGGTAACGTGGTCAGCCAGTTGCATGTGCATGTGATTGTGCGCAAGCGCGACGACGCCGCCTGGCCAGCCCCCGTGTGGGGCAAGCATCCAGCCCAGCCCTACACCGAAGAGCAGGTGGCCGCGATTCTCAGCCGATTGCGCGAGCTATTACCTGCCGACTTCATCTTTACCCAGGACTGAACCATGGACCTGCAAGAACGCGTTACCGACCTGGAAAGCCGCCTGGCCTTCCAGGACGACACCATTGAAACCCTCAACGACATCCTGGTTGCCCAGCAGCGGGCCGTCGAACGCCTGCAATTGCAGATGACTGCACTGCTCAAGCGCCAGGAAGAAATGGGCGGGCAGTTCGAGTCATCCGAAGAAGAAGCGCCGCCGCCCCACTATTGAATGTGCACGCAATAAAAAACCGCGACCCAGCCAAGGCTGGATCGCGGTTTTTTTTGCTGCGAAGGCTAGGAATCAGCGACGCGGCAGGGCAGCGATGACGTCTTCGGCTTGCAGGCCCTTGTCACGGTTCATCACCGAGAACTCCACGCGCTGGCCTTCGACCAGGACGCGATGGCCTTCGCCACGAATGGCTCGGAAGTGGACGAAGATATCGTCGCCCGAATCGCGGGAAATGAAGCCAAAGCCCTTGGAGGTGTTGAACCACTTGACGGTCCCGGTATCCCGGTTGGTCATGTCATAGTTTTGCGACGCGGCCGCTGGAGACGAGCGGTAGAAGCTGATGGCCAGGTGAAGAACGATGGCGACCACAGCAATCACCAGGCTGAGCAGGATGGCCGGATGGCCCCCGACTTCAGGCATGGGCGCCAGGAGGGTGAGGGTTTGTACGACAACAGTCAGCACCAGCAGCGCACTGACCAGGTTTTGCAGTTGATGACGCGTGCCTTTGTTCCAGTAAGGGATTACCGGTGCGAGCGTCAGGTTAAGAAGGCCGAACAAGGCCAGGTACAGGGCGTCGTGTTGTTCCAGATAGGGCAGGCTTTCAGGCTGCAGGCTCGGAATAAAGGACAGCAGCAACGCTGCAACGCCCGTTAGCAGGTGGACGATTTTCAACATTTTGGTTAACTCACGTTAAGACGGATCACAAGGAAGAGCTGACTGGCACGGTTCGCTTCTGAACAATGGGAGGCGTTGAGCACGTGCGCGGGTATCAGCCTATGTGACGTGCCGCAGGAATAAACGGCAGCCACACCGCGTCTATTTAACAGCAAAGGCTGTGCCTACTCAAATCAAGCATTTCGGGGTGTTGCCACGGCCAGGGCATTTCTGCGTCAAACGCTTGTCCTAGACAGGTGCGGGATTTTTCATTGGCATGCCGAGACTCTTCCCACAGGTAAACAGGCTTGCCAAGTCAGATCCCGTAGGCGGTGCGGGGCGATTTGCCGCATGTCGCTCGGGTGTGTCGGGCTGCACATGGCGCACTCTCTTGCTAGAGTGGAGCTGCACCTGATCAATGAATGCTCGTCAATTGAAGGGGAAACACATGGCAATCGATATTGGTATCAGTGAAGAAGACCGTAAATCCATCGTCGACGGACTTTCCCGCCTGCTTTCCGATACCTATGTTCTGTATCTGAAGACCCACAATTTCCATTGGAACGTCACAGGCCCCATGTTTCGTACGCTGCACCTGATGTTCGAGGAGCAGTACAACGAGCTGGCGCTGGCAGTGGACTCCATTGCCGAGCGTATCCGTGCCCTGGGCTTCCCGGCGCCGGGTGCCTATTCGATTTACGCGCGCCTGTCTTCCATCAAGGAAGAAGAGGGTGTGCCGAGCGCCGAAGAGATGATCAAGCAGTTGGTGGCCGGACAGGAAGCGGTCACGCGTACTGCGCGAGGTATCTTCCCATTGCTCGACAAAGTCAGTGATGAGCCGACGGCGGACCTCTTGACCCAGCGTATGCAGGTTCACGAGAAAACCGCGTGGATGCTGCGCTCCCTGCTCGAAAACCAGTAACGGTTAAACCCAGGCGGCGCCTTGGGCGCTGCCTGCTGGTTTCCCTGCGCTTCCTGGCGTTGTCCTACGACTAACTACTCCCCGTCTTCTGGCTGCTCTGCGCTGGCTGCTGTTTTATAGGCCCATCGTCCAATGGGAGAAACCTGTTGGCTGCTGTTTGGCAATGGAGTGTCAGGTGTATGTCACGTGGAGTGGGTAAGGGAGTGATGGAAGCCTGTGGTTTTCACAAGATAAAAGTTGACCCTTTTTCGAAGGGGTTTGATATGGGACTGGCCAAGCCACTGTCCCGGTCGGTCAGGCTCAATGGGTTTTCTACCTGCCTGCGGCTTGAACAGATCTATTGGAACATCCTGACGGAAATCGCCAGGCTCAATACCTGTTCGGTCAGTGCGTTGTTGTCCTATGTCGACCGGGAAGTGCATTTGCGTTACGGAGGCGTGAAGAACTTCAGTGGGCTGGTGAGGGTGGTGTGCGTGGTCCACGTGCTCAAAGGCCGGGGCGCCCTCACGTCCGAGGACACGCTCGCGCAGTAGTCCCGTGGTCGGCCCGTCATCCTGGCGGGCCGGGCCCTGGGCACAAAGCCGGCTGCGCTGTGTTGATTTACCAGATATAATCCCGCGCTTTGCTGCGCATGCCGGGGCTTTATGCACAGGGCAGGGCGTGGCGCTGTAACGATCTGATCGCCGAGACATCTCCATGCCCATGTACGACTATCAATGCGCTTCCTGTGGTCATCAGTTGGAAGCCATTCAGAAGATCAGCGCCGCGCCGCTGGTCGATTGCCCTGCCTGCCAGGCACCTGAGTTGAAGAAGATGTTGTCCATGCCGGGCTTCCGCCTGAGCGGCAGCGGCTGGTACGAGACCGATTTCAAGACCGGCGCCAAGAAGAACCTGGCGGGCGGCGACAAAGCAGACTGAGTTGAACTCTACGCGCAGGCTCCTGCATTATCCGTCCCCTGCTTAACTGTACGGTGACGAGGCAGGCCTGCCACCGAATTTCGAATTACGAGAAGTGAAACCACGACCATGATGCGCAGCCACTATTGCGGCCAACTGAACGAGACCCTGGAAGGTCAGGAAATCACCCTTTGCGGATGGGTTCACCGTCGCCGCGACCACGGCGGGGTGATCTTCCTCGATATCCGTGACCGTGATGGTCTGGCCCAGGTGGTGTTCGACCCGGACCGCGCCGAGAGTTTTGCCGCCGCCGACCGCGTGCGCAGCGAATACGTGGTGAAGATCACCGGCAAGGTACGCCTGCGTCCGGCCGGTGCCGTGAACAAGAACATGGCGTCCGGCGGCATCGAAGTGCTGGGCTATGAGCTGGAAGTGCTGAACGAGTCGGAAACCCCGCCGTTCCCACTCAACGAATACTCCGATGTGGGCGAAGAAACCCGCCTGCGCTACCGCTTCCTGGACCTGCGTCGTCCGGAAATGGCCGAGAAGCTGCGCCTGCGTTCGCGCATGACCACCAGCATCCGCCGCTTCCTTGACGAAAACGGCTTCCTGGACGTCGAAACGCCGATCCTCACCCGGGCCACCCCGGAAGGCGCGCGTGACTACCTGGTACCGAGCCGTACCCACGCCGGCAGCTTCTTCGCCTTGCCGCAATCGCCACAGCTGTTCAAGCAACTGCTGATGGTGGCCGGCTTCGACCGTTACTACCAGATCGCCAAGTGCTTCCGTGACGAAGACCTGCGCGCTGACCGTCAGCCGGAATTCACCCAGATCGACATCGAGACCAGCTTCCTCGATGAAACAGAGATCATGGGCCTGACCGAACAAATGATCCGCAACCTGTTCAAGGAAGTGCTGGGCCTGGAGTTCGGCGAATTCCCGCACATGACCTTCGAAGAAGCCATGCGCCGCTACGGTTCCGACAAGCCAGACCTGCGTAACCCGCTGGAACTGGTGGACGTGGCCGACCAGCTCAAGGACGTCGACTTCAAGGTGTTCAGCGGCCCGGCCAACGACCCTAAATGCCGTATCGCCGCCCTGCGCGTGCCTGGCGGCGCGAGCATGCCGCGCAAGCAGATCGACGACTACACCAAGTTCGTCGGCATCTACGGTGCCAAGGGCCTGGCGTACATCAAGGTCAACGAGCGCGCCAACGGCGTCGACGGCCTGCAATCGCCGATCGTGAAAAACATCCCTGAAGCCAACCTGAACACGATCCTTGATCGCGTCGGTGCGGTTGACGGCGACATCGTGTTCTTCGGCGCCGACAAGGCCAAGATCGTCAGCGAAGCCCTGGGCGCGCTGCGTATCAAGCTCGGTCACGACCTGAACCTGCTGACCTGCGAATGGGCACCGATGTGGGTTGTGGACTTCCCGATGTTCGAAGAGAACGACGACGGCAGCTTCAGCGCCTTGCACCACCCGTTCACCGCTCCGAAGTGCTCCCCGCAGGAGCTGGAAGCCAACCCTGCCGGCGCGCTGTCCCGTGCCTACGACATGGTGCTCAACGGTACTGAGCTGGGTGGCGGTTCGATCCGTATCCACCGCAAAGAGATGCAGCAAGCGGTATTCCGCCTGCTGGGCATCAACGAAGCGGAACAGGAAGAGAAATTCGGCTTCCTGCTCGACGCCCTGAAATACGGCGCACCGCCGCACGGTGGTTTGGCGTTCGGCCTGGACCGTCTGGTAATGCTGATGACCGGCGCCCAGTCGATCCGTGAAGTGATCGCCTTCCCGAAAACCCAGAGCGCTGCGGACGTCATGACCCAGGCGCCAGGTGTGGTGGATGCCAAGGCCTTGCGCGAGTTGCACATCCGCCTGCGTGAGACGCCGAAGGCTGAGTAAGGCTGCTGCGTGAAAGCGCGATAAAGTGGTAGGCAGTCAACAAGGCGCATCTTCGGATGCGCCTTTGCGTTTAAAAGAGGGAAATCTCGCCTGGGGCGTAATGGCGTTCAGTTAAGGCTTTTTGTAGGAGCGAGCTTGCTCGCGAAAAACTCACAGGCGCCGCGTTCAATCAGGAAGCACGCGTTATCATTGACGTTTTTCGCGAGCAAGCTCGCTCCTACAGAGGGCGATATACGCTTAACTGAACGGCATTACGCCGGGAGGCGGGATTGATAAGGTTTCTAGAGAATTCGGAGTTGTGTTATGGCTGGCCATTCCAAGTGGGCGAACATCAAGCACCGCAAAGAGCGTCAGGATGCCAAGAAGGGCAAGATCTTCACCAAGTGGATTCGCGAACTGACCGTCGCTGCCCGTCAGGGCGGCGGTGACCCAGGCTCCAACCCGCGTCTGCGCCTGGCGCTGGACAAGGCGTTGGGCGCGAACATGAGCCGCGACATTATTGACCGCGCCGTGGCCCGTGGTGCCGGTGCGGCCGATACTGACGACATGGTCGAGCTGACCTACGAAGGCTACGGCCCGGGCGGCGTGGCGGTGATGGTCGAATGCATGACCGACAACCGCAACCGTACCGCGGCAGCCGTACGCCATGCGTTCAGCAAATGCGGTGGCAACCTCGGCACGGATGGTTCGGTGGCCTACCTGTTTGAACGCAAGGGGCAGATCACCTTCGCACCGGGCACCGATGAAGACGCGCTGATGGAAGCTGCGATGGAAGCGGACGCCGACGACGTGGTCACCAATGAAGACGGCTCCATCGACGTGTTTACCTCGTTCGCCAGCTTCTATGCCGTGCGTAATGCCCTGGAAGCCGCTGGTTTCAACGGCACCGACGCGGAAATCGTGATGCTGCCGACCACCAGTGCCGAGCTGGACCTGGAGGGGGCGCAGAAGGTGCTGAAGCTGCTGGACATGCTTGAAGACCTGGATGATGTGCAGAATGTGTATTCGAATGCCGACATCCCTGAGTCTGTGGCCGAACAGCTCACTTAAGAACGATGAATATCCACTGTGGGAGCTGGCTTGCCTGCGATAGCATCACCTCGATTTGACAGAAGCACCGAGGTGCCCGCATCGCAGGCAAGCCAGCTCCCACAGGGGTTCTGTGCTGTTACACAAATGTGTGCCTGGCACATACCGTTGTAAATCCAACCCGCAGGCGTTATGACTTTAATCCTAGGTATCGACCCCGGTTCGCGCATCACCGGTTTTGGCGTGGTGCAGCAAACCCCACGCGGCTGTGTGTACGTCGCCTCGGGCTGCATCCGCACCGGTGCCGGCGAGTTGGCCGAGCGGCTGCAGATCGTTTATCGCGGCGTGCGTGAAGTCATCCAGACCTACGGCCCGGTCACCATGGGCATCGAAAAAGTGTTCATGGCCAAGAATGCCGACTCGGCGTTGAAGCTTGGCCAAGCCCGTGGCGCCGCTATCGTGGCGGGTGCCGAGGAGGGCATGGAGATCGCTGAATACACCGCGACCCAGGTCAAGCAGGCCGTGGTCGGTACCGGTGGTGCCAATAAGGAGCAGGTGCAGATGATGGTGATGCACATGCTCAAGCTCACTTCAAAGCCGCAGATCGACGCCTCGGACGCCCTGGCCATCGCCATTTGCCATGCGCACACCCGTTCCAGCCTGCTGCCTCACGGCTTGGGCGCAGCACGTAGTCGTGGCGGGCGCCTGCGTCTCTGATAGCATCAGCGCAATCGTTATTTTTGCGGTCAGGCCTTGAACTGACCCCCAAGCTTTAAGGATCTGAACCGTGATTGGACGCTTGCGCGGCACCCTGGCTGAGAAACAGCCGCCGCACCTGATTCTGGATGTGAATGGGTTGGGTTATGAGCTGGAAGTGCCCATGACCACCCTGTATCGCCTGCCGTCGGTCGGCGAGCCGATAACCTTGCACACGCATTTGGTGGTGCGTGAAGACGCGCAACTACTCTATGGTTTCATCGGCAAGCGCGACCGCGATTTCTTCCGCGAGCTGATTCGTCTCAATGGCGTGGGGCCCAAATTGGCCCTGGCCTTGATGTCGAGCCTGGAAGTGGATGAATTGGTGCGTGCCGTATCCGCCCAGGACACCTCGGCCCTGACCAAGGTGCCGGGAGTGGGCAAGAAGACCGCCGAGCGCTTGCTGGTCGAGCTCAAGGACCGCTTCAAAGCCTGGGAGGTGGTACCGAGCATGTTCGCCCTGGTACCGAACCAGCCGGATATGCCGGCGGCCCAGGTTGCCAGCGCCGAAAGCGATGCGGTCAATGCGCTGATCTCCCTGGGCTACAAGCCCCAGGAAGCCAGCAAGGCCGTATCGGCCATCAAGGACAAGAACCTGAGCGCTGAAGACATGATTCGCCGTGCCCTGAAGGGAATGATTTAAGTGATTGAAGCCGATCGTCTGATCGCGGCCACCGGCCCGCGTGACCGTGAAGAAGTCCAGGACCGGGCCATCCGCCCGCTGAGCCTGGCCGAATACATCGGCCAGCCCACCGTGCGCGAGCAGATGGAGCTGTTTATCCAGGCCGCGCGCGGGCGCAGTGAGTCTTTGGACCACACCTTGATCTTCGGCCCGCCGGGGTTGGGCAAGACCACCCTGGCCAATATTATCGCCCAGGAAATGGGCGTGTCGATCAAGTCCACCTCCGGCCCGGTGCTGGAACGGCCGGGTGACCTGGCAGCGCTGCTGACCAATCTTGAACCCCATGACGTGCTGTTTATCGACGAAATCCATCGCTTGTCGCCGATTGTCGAGGAAGTGCTGTACCCGGCCATGGAAGACTTCCAGCTCGACATCATGATTGGCGAAGGCCCGGCAGCCCGCTCGATCAAGCTCGACCTGCCGCCATTCACCCTGGTGGGCGCGACCACCCGTGCGGGCATGCTGACCAACCCGCTGCGAGACCGTTTCGGTATTGTTCAACGTCTAGAGTTCTATAGCACCGCCGATCTGGCGACCATTGTCAGCCGTTCGGCGAGTATCCTTGGCTTGCCCCTGGACCCGGAAGGCGCCTTTGAAATCGCTCGACGTGCTCGTGGCACGCCGCGAATCGCCAACCGCCTGCTGCGCCGCGTGCGCGACTTTGCCGAGGTGCGCGCCAAGGGCCACATCACCAAGGCCGTGGCGGACTTGGCCTTGAACCTGCTGGATGTGGACGAGCATGGCTTCGATCACCAGGATCGACGCCTACTTTTGACCATGATCGAGAAATTCGACGGTGGCCCGGTCGGCGTGGACAGCCTGGCCGCGGCCATCAGTGAAGAGCGCCATACCATTGAGGATGTGCTGGAGCCGTACCTGATCCAGCAGGGCTACATCATGCGAACCCCGCGGGGCAGGGTGGTGACGCGCCATGCTTATTTGCACTTTGGGCTAAACATTCCGTCACGATTGGGAGAGATGCCCGTGGTAGACGAATTCCTCGATGCAGTAGACGATTAAAAAATTGCAGGAGCGAGCTTGCTCGCGAAAAACGCCAACGATAACGCGGTATGTCTGGTTATACGTGGCGCGCTCAGGTTCTTCGCGAGCAAGCTCGCTCCTACAGGGTATTTGTCATGTGGGGTGATTTATCCGAGCTTTGTGCTGTCCCAGTGTCTGGCGTCGTCATTTGAAAGCGTTCAGGAATGAAAAAACAGTTGCCCAGCCAATTGGCAACCTGAGGAGTAAGCACTAGAGTATGCGCGCGCAAAACGGGGATCAGTCGTTCGCACATCGCTGTCGCGTTTATTACGAGGACACCGATGCCGGCGGCATCGTTTATTACGTCAATTACCTGAAATTCATGGAACGGGCTCGAACCGAGCGGCTGCGGGAGTTGGGTTTTGCCCAGTCCGAGCTGGTAGGCGAGGACCTGTTATTCGTCGTGCATTCCAGCGAGGCGCGTTACCACGCACCGGCGCGACTGGACGACGAATTGCTGGTCAGTGCCGAAGTCATCGAATTGAACCGTGCCAGCCTGCGTTTCAAACAGCAGGTCAGGCGGGCCACGGATGCAACGCTGCTCTGTGAGGGGCAGTTCCTGGTGGCGTGTGTGCGCACCAACAGCTTGAAACCTCGGGCCATTCCCGAAACTCTACGTGCGGCCTTTGCCGCCGTGAGCGGCGCGGGTCAACAATCAAAGCAGGAGATTTAGCGTGGAACCTACCGTCGTCGACCATTCCTCCATGTGGAGCCTGGTCAGCAATGCCAGTGTCGTGGTTCAACTGGTCATGCTGACCCTGGTAGCCGCATCGGTTACCTCTTGGGTCATGATTTTTCAGCGCAGCAACATGCTGCGTGCCGGTCGACGTGCCCTGGAGAGCTTTGAAGAGCGCTTCTGGTCGGGTATCGACCTGTCCAAGCTGTACCGCCAGGCCGGCAGCAACCCGGACCCGGACTCGGGCGTCGAGCAGATCTTCCGTGCCGGCTTCAAGGAATTCTCCCGTCTGCGCCAGCAGCCTGGTGTAGACCCGGAAGCGGTGATGGAAGGCGTGGCCCGTGCCATGCGCGTGGCCATCTCCCGCGAAGAAGAGAAACTTGAGCAGGGCCTGCCGTTCCTCGCCACCGTGGGTTCCGTCAGCCCGTACATCGGCCTGTTCGGTACCGTATGGGGCATCATGAACTCCTTCCGCGGCCTGGCCCAGGCGCAGCAAGCCACACTGGCCACCGTGGCCCCGGGTATTGCCGAAGCCTTGATCGCCACCGCGATCGGCCTGTTCGCCGCTATCCCCGCAGTAATCGCCTACAACCGTTTTGCCGCCACCAGCGAAACCTTGATCGGCCGTTACTACACCTTCGCCGATGAATTCCAGGCGATCCTGCACCGTAAAGTGCACACCAGCGAAGAATAAGCAGGTAATTCCCAATGGCTTTAATCGCTCGAGCTCGCAAAAAGCGCAAGCCGGTCGCCGAGATGAACGTAGTGCCCTACATCGACGTGATGCTGGTACTGCTGGTGATCTTCATGGTGACCGCGCCGATGCTCAACCAGGGCGTGAAGGTTGATCTGCCCAAGGTTTCCAGTGAAGCCTTGCCGCAGGACAACAACACTCAGGTCCTGACCATTTCGATCAAGGCTGACAAGACCTATTACTGGAACCTTGGCAGCGAAGTCGACACGCAAAAGCAGCAGGACAAGGCCCTGACCTTGCCGGCCATGACCGATGCGGTGACCAAGATCATTCGCTCCGGCAACGAAGGCGGCAAGCACACCCAGGTGTTTATCCGGGGCGACAAATCGGTCGACTACGGCTCCGTCATGGGTGCCATGGGCGGGCTGCAGAAGGCCGGCGTCGGTAACGTTGGCTTGATTACCGAGGCGCCCTGATGCAGCAACAGCGAGAGCCGTCCGCCTCGGAAAGCTACTTCTGGCCTGGCGTGTGGGCAATTGCCCTGCACGTCCTGGTGTTCGGCATGCTGTTCGTCAGCTTTGCCATGACGCCGGACCTGCCGCCAGCCAAGCCGATCGTGCAGGCGACCCTGTATCAGCTGAAATCGAAAAGCCAGGCCACCACCCAGACCAATCAGAAGATTGCGGGTGAGGCCCAGAAGTCGGCCGCGCGCCAGACTGAAGTCGAGCAGATGGAACAGAAGAAGGTCGAGCAGGAAGCGGTGAAGGCTGCTGCGGAACAAAAGAAAGAAGAGGCGGCTCAAAAGGCCGAGGAATCGAAAAAGGCTGACGAAGCCAAGAAGGCCGACGAGGCGAAAAAGGCTGATGAAGCCAAGAAAGCCGAGAAAGCTGCCGAAGCGAAAAAGGCCGAAGAGAAACAATTGGCTGATATAGCCAAGAAGAAATCGGAAGAAGAAGCCAAGAAGGCTGCCGAAGAAGAGGCCAAGAAAAAGGCCGCTGAAGAAGCCAAGAAAAAGATCGTCGAAGACGCGAAGAAGAAAGCCGCCGAAGACGCCAAGAAAAAAGCTGAAGCAGACGAGGCGAAGAAGAAAGTCGCCGACGAAGCGAAGAAGAAAGCTGCCGCCGACGCTTCCAAGAAGAAGGCCCAGGAAGCAGCGCGCAAATCCGCCGAAGAGAAAAAGGCCCAGGCCCTGGCAGATTTGCTTTCCGACACGCCGCAGCGTCAGCAAGCCTTGGCCGATGAGCGTGGCGATGAAGTCGCGGGCAGTTTCGACGACCTGATACGGGCGAGGGCAGCAGAAGGTTGGACACGCCCACCTTCGGCACGTAAAGGCATGACAGTAGTGCTGCAGATCGGCATGTTGCCGGACGGTACGGTGACTTCGGTCAGCGTGGCCAAGTCCAGTGGTGACGGTTCGTTCGACAGTTCGGCGGTTGCCGCGGTCAAGAACATTGGCCGGTTGACCGAGATGCAGGGAATGAAACCAAGTGACTTCGCTCCCTATCGTTCATTCAAGATGACATTCACACCTGAGGATCTAGCCTTGTGAGAAACCTTCTTCGAGGAATGCTTGTCGTTATTTGCTGTATGGCAGGGATAGCGGCGGCAGATGAAAAGAACATCCTGGTAACCAGCGGCAGTGATCGGGCCACCCCGATTGCAGTCGTGCCGTTCGGTTGGCAGGGCGGCAGCGTGCTGCCGGACGACATGGCCCAGATCGTCAGCGACGACCTGCGTAACTCCGGTTACTACGCGCCGATTCCAAAAGGCAACATGATCAGCCAGCCAACCCAGGCCAGCGAAGTCATCTTCCGTGACTGGAAGGCGGTCGGTGCCCAGTACCTCATGGTCGGCAGCATCACGCCGGCCGGCGGTCGCCTGCAGATCCAGTACACGTTGTTCAACGTGGCCACCGAGCAGCAGGTTCTGACCGGCAGCGTATCGGGTACCGCCGAGCAACTGCGCGACATGGCCCACTACATCTCGGACCAGTCGTTTGAAAAACTCACCGGTATCAAAGGGGCGTTCTCGACGCGCCTGCTGTATGTCACGGCTGAGCGTTTCTCTGTAGACAACACCCGCTACACCCTGCAGCGTTCGGACTATGACGGTGCACGTGCAGTGACTTTGCTGCAGTCCCGTGAGCCAATCCTGTCGCCGCGCTTTGCGCCGGACGGCAAGCGTATTGCCTACGTATCGTTCGAACAGCGTCGCCCGCGTATCTTTGTGCAGCACATCGATACTGGCCGTCGTGAGCAGATCACCAACTTCGAAGGCCTCAACGGTGCGCCAGCCTGGTCGCCGGATGGTTCACGCCTGGCTTTCGTGCTGTCCAAGGACGGCAACCCGGATATCTACGTGATGAACATGGCCTCGCGTCAGCTCTCGCGCGTGACCAGCGGCCCGGGCATCAACACCGAACCGTTCTGGGGTAAGGATGGTTCGACCATCTACTTCACCTCCGACCGTGGCGGCAAGCCTCAGGTCTACAAGGCAAATGTGAACGGCGGCGGTGCGGAACGTGTGACCTTTATTGGTAACTACAACGCCAACCCCAAGCTTTCGGCCGATGAAAAGACGTTGGTGATGATTCACCGTCAGGATGGTTTCACTAATTTCCGGGTTGCGGCCCAGGATTTGCAGCGCGGAACCGTAAAAATCCTTACAGATACCAACCTTGATGAGTCAGCCACTGTTGCGCCCAACGGCACCATGGTAATCTACGCCACCCGCCAGCAGGGCCGGGGAGTCTTGATGCTCGTGTCCATCAATGGACGCGTAAGGCTCCCACTTCCTACCGCACAAGGCGAAGTCAGAGAACCATCCTGGTCCCCTTACCTGAACTGACGCGGCGCTACAAAAAGAAGTACTTAACACACTGGGGTTCATTAGGAGTTTCACGATGGAAATGCTGAAGTTTGGTAAGTTTGCTGCTCTGGCTCTGGCTCTGTCCGTAGCCGTTGGTTGCTCCTCTAAAGGCGGCGACAATGCCGGTGAAGGCGCAGCTGTTGATCCAAACGCTGGTTACGGCGCCAACACTGGTGCGGTCGACGGCTCCCTGAGCGAAGAAGCTGCTCTGCGCGCTATCACCACTTTCTACTTCGAATACGACAGTTCGGACCTGAAGCCAGAAGCCATGCGCGCTCTGGACGTTCACGCCAAGGACCTGAAAGCTAACGGCGCTCGCGTTGTTCTGGAAGGTAACACTGACGCCCGTGGTACTCGTGAGTACAACATGGCTCTGGGCGAGCGTCGTGCGAAAGCCGTTCAGCGCTACCTGGTACTGCAAGGTGTTGCTCCAGGCCAACTGGAACTGGTTTCCTACGGTAAAGAGCGTCCAGTTGCAACTGGCAACGACGAACAGTCGTGGGCTCAGAACCGTCGCGTCGAACTGCGTAAGTAATTCGTCATGCGAACGTGCCGTCGTGCTCTAACTGTATTGGCTCTCAGCTTCGCACCGCTTGCGGTGTGGGCTGCGGTTCCTGTAACGGATAGCAACTCAGGCTATAACAATAGCGGGAGCAGTTATCCGCCAGCAGGTTATGGCACGAACGGCGCCTATGCGGGGGGAGCGGCTACGTCCGCTCCCTCGGCACAGGGCGAGCTGTTCAACCAGCTGCAACGCATGCAGGATCAATTGGCGCAGCAACAAGGCACCATTGAAGTTCTGCAAAATGAAGTGCGTCAGCTGAAGCAAGAAGGCCTGGAGCGATACCAGGATCTTGATCGTCGTATTGGAGCCGGTGTTGCACCTGCCGCTACTCCTGATAATTCTTCTGCCGGTGGCGCACCCAGTGCCGCTGCCGGTGGCGCCGCAGCGGGGGTCGCTGCTGCCGCCCCTGCTGCGAGCAGCGAGCCGGGTGATCCAGCGAAGGAAAAACTGTATTACGATGCAGCCTTCGACCTGATCAAGGCCAAGGATTTCGATAAAGCCAGCCAGGCTTTTACCGCTTTCCTGCGCAAATACCCTAACAGCCAATACGCGGGCAATGCCCAGTACTGGCTGGGTGAGGTCAACCTGGCAAAGGGTGATTTGCAAGCAGCGGGCCAGGCTTTTGCCAAGGTCAGCCAGCTGTACCCCAAGCATGCCAAGGTTCCGGATTCGCTGTACAAACTCGCTGATGTAGAACGCCGCCTGGGTCATACCGACAAGGTCAAAGGCATTCTGCAGCAGGTGGTTGCCCAGTATCCGGGTACCTCCGCGGCGCAGTTGGCCCAGCGGGACCTGCAACGCTTGTAAGCCATGCAGCCCGTTTAGAAGAAACCCGCGCTTGTCGCGGGTTTTTTCGTTAGAATCCACGCCCTTTTATGAAACACGCTTCCTGGGGTTGACGCGTTGGCGCAATCCCTTGAAGTGCCTGACGGAGGCGGACAGCCTGTTTAGCTGTTACGCCCGTGGCGACTATGCAAGACACATTACGTATTACCGAAGTCTTTTACTCGTTGCAGGGTGAAACGCGCACTGCTGGCCTGCCCACTGTCTTTGTACGGTTGACCGGCTGCCCATTGCGCTGCCAATACTGTGACAGCGCCTACGCCTTCAGTGGCGGCACCGTGCGCACCCTCGACGACATCCTGGAGCAGGTTGCCAGCTACCGGCCACGCTACGTCTGCGTGACGGGCGGCGAGCCCTTGGCGCAACCCAACGCCATCCCCTTGCTCAAGCAACTGTGTGACGCCGGCTACGAGGTCTCACTGGAAACCAGCGGCGCCCTGGACATCTCTGCGGTCGATTCGCGCGTCAGCCGCGTCGTCGACCTCAAGACCCCGGACTCCAAGGAAGCCCACCGCAACCGCTACGAGAACATCGACTTGCTGACGGCCAACGATCAGGTCAAGTTCGTCATCTGTTCCCGCGACGACTATGACTGGGCCACTTCCAAGCTGATCCAGTATGGCCTGGAGCGCCGTGCGGGCGAGGTACTGTTCTCGCCCAGCCACCACGACCTGAATGCGCGGGAGCTGGCCGACTGGGTAGTGGCGGACAACCTGCCGGTGCGCCTGCAATTGCAGCTGCACAAGTACCTGTGGAACGACGAGCCAGGGCGCTGATCAGGCGGCTGCGAGAGGCGTGTTACCCACCGAATTACCGTTCAAATGCGTTTTTTCTGATTTATTTAAAATAAGGTGTTGAATAATCCTTAGAAATCAGTATTATACGCGCCACCACACAGCGGGTCGTTAGCTCAGTTGGTAGAGCAGTTGGCTTTTAACCAATTGGTCGTAGGTTCGAATCCCACACGACCCACCATTTTTGGCGGTTTAGAAAATCCGGAAGGCCCACGTAAGTGAGGATTTCCGGGTTTTTTTTTTGCCTGAAATAAGGTCAAAGTGCGGATTGGAAAGGTGTGCACCGATACCGAACGTTTCCTACAACCAGCTCACCGGTAAATGCGGCATTGTAAGAACTCCTGCGCCGTCTCGGTCGCTTGTTTGTATACGCCTGCGCTGCGTCGATCTCGGTTCGAGAGCGCCTGTTGTCGGCGGTCGCGGCCAAACTGTTGCTGAGCTGAGAGAGTTGGCGATGCTCTTGGCCTAGCATGCCAGCCAGGACAGCGGTTGTACGGGGGGGGCGTGTTGGGTTCATGGGGGCTTAACGCGAAAGCGAGGATACCCTCCCAAACGGCCATATTGAACGCAGCAGCAAATGAGTTATTCACACGAATCGGAACTGGCAGGCCATAGAGTCAATTGCGTCAATTCAAGTACGCCTTTTCGCTGGAGGCTAAGCTTCATTGGACCCCGCACAGCTACCCTAACGCCATCTATGTGCATGCAAAAATGCCTGCAACCAAGCAATCGCTTCTGCATCCCGCAATGGGGGCGCCAAACTCGATCGTGTGGATGTCGCTGATCGCCGGCGTGGCCCTAGTGTACTTCGTGCTGTCGCAGTTGTATGGCAGTCGCTCCTTCATCAACCTGCGCCTGCTCAAGAGCTACAACTTCGGCGTGGCCAGCGCAGCGATGTTCATCTTTGGCGCGGCCACCTTCGGCCTGGTGTTCCTGGTGCCCAATTACCTGTCTCAGTTGCAGGGCTACAACGCCCGGGAGATTGGCATCAGCCTGATCGCCTACGGCATGGTGCAACTGGTACTGGCGCCGTTTATGCCACGCCTGATGCAGTGGCTCAACCCGAAACTGATGGTCGCCAGCGGCTTCTTCATCATGGCCCTGGGGTGCTACCTCGGCGCGCACCTGGACGTGGACAGCGCCGCCAACGTGATTATTCCTTCCACTGTGGTGCGGGGCATCGGCCAGCCGCTGATCATGGTGGCGCTTTCCGTGCTGGCGGTGTCTGGCCTGGCCAAGGATGAGGCCGGCTCGGCCTCGGCCTTGTTCTCCATGCTGCGTAACCTGGGTGGTGCCGTGGGCACGGCGGGTCTGACGCAGATCGTGGCCATGCGCGAGCGCTTTCATTCTGAGCGGGTAGGGGAGTCGATCACGCTGTTTTCCCCCTCCTTGCAGGAACGCCTGCGCGCCAGCATGGCCGACAGCGAGGCTTTCATCTTCAACCCGTTATTACCCGCTCAACAGCAGGTGATCAACGGCTTGATCCACACCGTGCGGCGCGAGGCGTACCTGATGGCCTACAGCGATGCGTTCTACGTGGCCTGTGTCGCGTTGATCGTGTGCGGTGTCGCGGCCCTGGCATTACGGCAGTCAGCCAAAAACGCATAACCACGCCAAGCAGGTGTTGAATGTGTACAGCTCACTGCGTTGGGTAGGCGCCCACTATCCGCCCCCCGGAAAAAAGGAGCTCTCTTATGCAACAACCCGATACCCTGGTTCGTAACCCAGTCGGCAACCCTGTCGTCGCCAGCGTCAGCGTGAACGGCGATGCTCGCAGCGTGTGGAATGTGGTCGGCGATTTCGCCGGTTTCGCGAAGTTTATTCCGGCCTTGTCTCATATCGAGATGACCGGCGAGGGCGTGCGTTCGGTACGCAAGAAGTTGTTCAAGGACGGCAACGTGGTGATTGAGCAACTCAACAGTCATGACGATCAAGCCATGACCATGACCTGGTCGCTGATTTACACCTCCCTGAACATTGGCAACCTGTGGGCGCTGATGGAGGTGGTGCCCCAAGGCCCGACCCAGAGCCTGGCGACCTGGACCATCATTGGCCAGCCCTACGCGGACGGCCAGGAAGACGTACCGGCGTTCGAAGCCTTCCTGCAAGGCTTTGCCGATGACGCGATGAAGAACCTACAGGCACTCTTCAACTGACGGGCACGCTGAAAATGTGCCTAGGTGTAGGAGCGAGCTTGCTCGCGAAAAATCCGAGGACGCCGCGTACTCTGAGCATGCCAGCGTCATCGTTGACGTTCTTCGCGAGCAAGCTCGCTCCTACAGTGGGGTGGGCATTACCCTTTAGTTGATGGCCTGATCAATCCCCGCCTGCAAGGCCTGGCTTTCACTGTGCCCACCCGCGCGCAGCGGGCCCAGGTTGAAGGCTTGGTCCTTGCGCGTGGCGTCGTCATGTTTCTGGGTCAATTCATCCTTGGCACCCAGGGCCAGGTTGACCGGTGACGTCGAAACGTTCAGCCCGACATCGGCACGGTAGTCACTGCCGGCCAGTGTGGTTGCGGTGACCTTGGAGCCACCCAGCTCGACCTTGCCATTGGGCGCACTGATCCGCGCGCCCGTGAGCTGCGTATCACCCTTGACCTGCAGGTTGACGCCCTGGCTTGCGCGAATGCCTGACGCCTGGGTGACGCTGTCTTTGACCACATGGCTGACATCCAGATACAGGGTCGGGGTGTAGCTGGTGTTGCCGCTCTTGTCGCCGAACAACACGCTTTCGGCGGTATTGGCTACCTTGCTGCCGGTGGTGTCTTTACCACTGACGGTGTAGCTGTCGCTGGTTTTTGGCCAGACCTTATCCTTGAAGCCAGACAGGCGCGTGCCCAGGGCATCGGTCTTGTCTGCCAGGTAAGCCTTGGCTTTGTCCACGCGAGTACCGAAGGCGCCACGGGGTTCTGGGTTCACGTCGTAGCTGCCACTGCGGGTGAGTTTTTCGCCCAGGCGTTCCTTGGCATTGACCACGCTGTTGACCACGCTGTCCTTGGCCGAAGCCAGGTGCCCGGTGCCCTTGTCGACGACGTTCTCCAGCTTGTCGCGATGCTTGTCGAACGCGCCTTCAGCCTTGGCTTTTACCTTGTCCTTGAGCGGGCCGGTGGTTTTGGCCAGTTTATCCACCACCCCCGGCTGGTTCTTCTCGACATCCAGCCTGGCGTCGACATTCACCTGGGTGCTGTTGACGTGGTCCTTGCGGCTTTCGACGACGAGGTCGCCGCCCACCGTGCCGCTCACCTTGTCGGCGTCGATACGCGCTCCGGCCAGATGGGTATCGCCGGCACTGTTGAGGGTGACGTCACCCGCCGTGATCACGCTGTTGTGCTGCGTGGTGCCTTGCAAGTGATCCACATCGACCTTGGCCCGCGCATTGATGCCGCGCTGGGTCTTGGGTGTCTCATGTTCACCGGCGTCGGCCAGGGTGGTTTTGCCGACGCTGCCCCCTGCGCCCAGGGTCACGCCCCAGTTGTTATGGGTTTGGGTCGATTGTGCGGACTCTTGCAGGATGCCGCCGTTTTGCGCGTCCAGGCTAACGCTGGCTGCGCTGACCTGGGTGCCCTGCAAGTGGATGGCATCGGTTGCATCAGCGCCGCTGGCGAGGCTGACCTTGCCGCTGCTGTGCAACTGCCCGACGACGGCGCTCTGGTCGTTTTCTGCCACTTTGCCAATGTTGAAGTTGGCGCTGAGGCTGCCGGTCTTGCTGCTGCTTTCGGCGCTGCTGGTCTTGCCGGCGCCGAGGGTCAGGCCGCCGCCCAGGTTGCTGCCATTGCTGACGTGGCTGTCGGTGGCGGCTTGCAGGTTCAGCTTGCCGCCGGCACTGAGGCTGATATCGCCAGCCTTCGCGCCCGTGCTGCCGATCTGCGTGCCTTGCAGGGTCATGTCAGCGCCACTGCTGAGCTGCACGGGGCCGCTGCCCCGGATGGTCGCGACCTGGGCTTGGCTGTCCTGGGTGTCCAGGCGCTTGTTATCCAGCTGCACACCGGCACCGAGGTCGACGTTGCTGCCATTGGCGCCGGGTGCGGTGCCCACCGTCAGTGAGCCGTTGCCGCGCAGCGTGCTGCTGTTTTTGCTCTGGGTGTCGGTGGCCTGGTTGAGCGCCAGCTCACCGCCGGTCTTGAGGTTGACCCCGGCCTGGCCGCCGTCGAACTGGCTGCCTTCATAACGGGCATCGCCCTTGGCCTCGATGCTCACGCCTTGGCTGGCCACATAGCTACCGACTACTGCTGTGCGGGTGGATTTGCGCACATCGCTGCTGCCGCCCAGGCCGCTGCCGCGCACGTTCACGTCTTCACCGGTGGTGGTGTAGACCCGCAGGCCAGCCTTGGCGTCCACGCTTTGCTCGCTGCTGCTGTGGGTGTTGGCCGCTGCCGTGGCAAGGTGCTCGCCGGCCTTGATGTTCAGCCCGCCCTCGGTGGCGCGGTACTGGGTGCCCTCGTCCTGCAACGTGCCGGCTGCATTGACCTGTACCGTGGCGCCACTGAACTGGCTGACCACGGCGGTGCTGTCCTGCGTTGTGCCGGTTTTGTTCGTGTGGCCGACTTCCACATCCAGGCCGACATTGGGTTGCTCGAACGCGTCCAGCAAACCGGGCTGATGGAACTTGGCCTGGGCCACACCCTCGACGGCTTTTTCAATCGGGCGGGTAATGCCTTTGTATTCCACATTGGCGCCGACGTCGGCGGTCCAGCCGTTTTCCTTGTGGGTGCTGGTCTCGGTGGAATGGGCGGCCTGGTTGTTAATCTGGCCAGCGTTGACCTGCAGCTCGGCGCCGGCCTTGGCCTGTGCACCCTCGCTGGTGAAGGTGTTGCCAGCGTTGATGGTCAGCTTGCCGGTCGCGGCCACGGCGCTGGTTTGCGCGGTGGTTTTTTCAGTGGTGTCTTGGCTGCTTTGGTGGCTGAACTGAGCGCCACTGCCTGCGCGATCAATGCCGCCGGTGTAGTAGAAACTGCCGCCGGTGGTGGTTTCGTCGACGGCTTCTGTGCGCTTGTCGTGGGCGGCCAACAGCTCGACGTTCTTGCCGCTGACGGTGGCATCGCCTGCGGTTGCCTTGAGGCCCGAACCCTGGATGCTCACATCGCCACCGGCTTTTACCACGACGCTGCCGCCCTTGAGGCTGGAAGCCTGCTGCTCGGTGGTGTCTGTCGTGCGGGTTTGCTGCTGGTCTTCATAGCTCAAGCCCGCACGGTACTGGCGGCTGACACCCTCGGTTTCCTTGGCGTAGCCATCGAAGCCACGGGTATGGGGGCGGGTGGTGTCATGGGTGGTGTTCTCGGCGGCAACGACCTTGACATCGCCTTTGGCATCCGCCTGCAGTTCGCCGCCAGCCGACACCTGCGAGCCACTGACGCGGATGTCCTGAGCGCTTTGCAGCTTGAGGTTGCTGTCCGAGCGCAGGTCGCTGGCGACCACGGTGCTGTCCTTGAGGTTCTTGCGGCTTTCATCCTTGGAGATGCCGAAGAACTTGCTGTCATTGCTGTAGCGGTTGTCGTGGGAGGTGTCCTGCACGCCGTCGATCACCAGCGAACCTTTGTCGCTGATGACACTGGCCTGCTTGCCGCCCCGGGCCTGGCTGCCGCTGATGCGCACGTCGTCGGCCTTGACGATCAGCTTGCCATCGGCGTTGACCTTGCTGCCGGTGTTCGACGTCTTGCCCTGGTTGCCGTCGCCGTTCTTGCCGAAGAAGCTGCCGCCGGTGAGGTCGCCGGAGTAGGCGTTGTCGCGGCTGCTCTGGGTACGGCTGGCGCTGGTGATTTCCACCTGCCGGGCGGCCAGTTGAATATCGCCGGGGGTTTTCAGCTCGGCGCCTTGCAATTGCAGCTTCTGTTGGCTGGTCAGCTCCAGTGTCTTTCCGGCCTTGAGGCTGCTGGTGATGCTGCGTTGTTCGCTGCTGGATTTATCCCAGTTGGCTTTCCACAGGTGCTTGCGATGGTTGCCCTGGTCGCGGGTTTCATGGGTTTCGGTGGCGGCGTTAACGTGCAGGTCGGCACCGCTGTCGACGCGCAGGGTGTTGCCCGCTTCCACATGGCTGGCTTTGATCTCGGTGTTGGCGCCGGAAGACAGCGCGGCATCCTGTTGCGCCACGACCTTGTTGCCGTGCTGGCGCGAGTCTTTGTCGGTGGTGGTGCGGTCGTAGGTTTCGTAGGTGAACAGGAAGTTGCTGTTGTTCCACTGCTCACGCTTTTCCTGGAGCTTGCGGCTTTCCAGGCTGCTGAGGGTCAGGTTGCGGCTGGCGTCGAGTTTGACGTTGCGCCCGCTGACGTCGGTGGCGGCCAGGTTCAAGTCCTTGGCACTGTGCAAGTCGATATCGCCCTGGCGGCTGTGCACGCCAGCGCGGGTGGCGTCGAGGCTGTCGGCACGCACCTGGCCGCTGATGTCGAGGTCACCGGCCGAACTGATCTTCACCCCGTCAGTGCCTTGCACCTGCACGCCGCCCACGCGCACACCGGCGCCTTCGGCGGTGCTGATGATGTTGATGCGCCCGGCCTGCATGGCGCCGAACAGGCGCGCGTCGATGCGTTGGTCCTGGGTCTTGCTGGCCGGGTCCACCTGGCGCACTTGCCCGCTGGCGAAGTCGACCTGATTGCGGCCCACCGTGAGGTTCAATTGATCGCGAGCACTGAGGCGACCTTCGCTGTCGATGCGCGGCGCGATCAGGTTGATGGAACCTTCACGGTTTTGCAGGCCCTGGCCTTGCACTGTCAGTTGGCCGTTGGCATCGCGGGTGCTCAAGGCTTGCAGCTTGCCGTCGTTGAGTTCGGGGCGGCCGACCACCAGGTTGGCATTGGGCGTGTTGATGAAACTGCCGCCATTCACCGAAATGCCGTTAGGGTTGGCCAGCACGTAATCGGCCGCCTGGCCGAAAATCTCCTGGGCGCCGTTGAGGGTCGAGGCGTTGCGGCTGATCACTTCGTTGAGGATCACGCTCGCCGCCTGGCCCTGGAACTGCGGGTTGGCCGCCAGCTGCCCGGCGAGTTGGGATTGGCCAGCCTGCAAGGCGTTGTTCAACACCACACCCTGGCGGTCGACGTTGTAGTCCAGGAACTGGTTATGGGACAGGCCACCGGCATTCGGCGCGACGATGTTGACGATGGGCACGCCACCCTGGTTTTGCAGTTGCGGCGTGCCGCCAGGCCCTTCGACGACGGTCAAGCCTGCGGCGAGCGCGAGCTGCGGCAGCAGGAACAGGCTGGCGATGGCCCAGCGCAGTTTGCCCTGGGGTGAAAGGTGGAAGCTGTGTGGAGTAGTCGGCATAAATAATCTCGCTCTGTGTTGGCTGATCCACCACGCGCGTTGTTCGTTGCAACGCTGCTGGGGTGGTCAGGTACGGCGGTGACTCAGGCTAAAAACAGGTGTTGGCTCATATCTGTACGCTAAGGCGCGTCAGCCAGACCTCCGGCTCCTGGCGAAAACCCGTGGGGGTGTTGAGGTTGCGTTGGTAATCGACGTCGAGCTGCACGTTCTTCCAGCTCAGGTTGAGCCCCGCGCTGGCGCCGCTCAGGCGTTGGCTCTGGGCGCCGTGTTCGTGTTTGACCCAGCCGTTGTCCAGGCCCAGGCGCGGGGTGAGTTTCACCGGCAAGTCAGTGTTGAGTGGCAGGCGCAAGGTGTTGCGCCATACCGCGCCAATGGCACCGGAACTACTGTTTTCGCGGTAGCCGCGCACAGCCGAGTCATCGGTAATCAGCAGTTGTTCGATGGCGGGCAATGCATCCGGGCTGTACTGCACCGACAATTGGCTTTGCCACTGCCACGGCTGCGCTGCCCATTGGCCGTTGCGCCATTGGGTGAGGTTGGCGCGGTACTTTTGAAACTGCGCCTTGGGCCGGTTTTTCTGCACTTGGTCGGCATCCCGGTCGGCGCCGAACCAGGTCAGGCCCTGGGCGTAGTTGACGTCCAGGTTCCACACCGCGCTGTTGAGCCAGAACAGGTTCAGGCCCGCTTCGGCCACGGTGAGCGTGGGGCTCTGGATGTCCAGGTGTACCTTCTGCAGGTAGCTGTCGACGTCTTTGTAGGCCAGCTGCAGGTTGGCGCTCAGTTGATGGCCCTGGTCGCGCCACAGCACGCGGTCGCTGCGCAGGCTGACCTGATCGGTGCGGCCACTGTTGTAAAACGTGGTGCGGCTGAGCTTGAACGGCGAGCGGTACTCGGCATGGCTGGCGAACAGGCTGTAGGTCCAGTAGCCGTAGGGGATGGAATAAAACAGGCTGTGGCTGCGGCTGTAGCGCGGCCCATGGTTGAGCGTGTCGCTGAAGCTCAGGTTGAGCGAGTCGTTGATTTGCAGCGGGCTGTCCAGGCTCAAGTTGATGGCATTGCGATCACGCCCGGTGCCAGCGCTGCCGAGGTTATCCACCCCCAGGCCCAGGGCCCAGCGCGAGGCACTGCTGCGCGAGCGCAGGATGATGCGCGACGCGCCCGCCGTGCTGCCTGGGGCGATGTCGGCGGTGAGGTCCACCGAGCGCAGGCGGTTGAGCTGGTCCAGGCCCTGTTCAAGGTCTCGCAGGTTCAGAGGTTTGCCGAGCATCCCGGGGAATGCCCCGCCTAATGAAACGGGCAGGCTCTGGTCGGCCAGTTCGATGGCTTCCAGGTAGCCTTCTTCGACGTGAATATCCAGCGGTTGCCCGGCGGCGGGCGCACTGATCAGGTAGGGGCGGCCGGCGATATAACCGGCCTCGACATACAGCCGGGTGATCTCGGCCAGCAGGCGGTTGATCTGCGTGACGCCCATGCAAGGCGCCACGTAGGGCTCGATATGTTTATTCAACTGGGCACGGCTGAACAGCGTGACCCCGGCCAGGCGCGTACCGCTCAAGGGCCAGCAGTGTTCATCCTTGGCGATGTCCGGGGGCAAGGCCGGTGTGGCCGCTGGTGTACCGAAGCTGCCACGTTGCATCTGGCGTTGGCGCTGCTCCAGTTGTAATTGCTGCAGGTCGCGTTGCTGTTGCTGCTGCAAGCGCAGGGCTTCCTGGCCTGGCTGCGGCGCCTCGGCGCCAGCCACGGGCAGCGCCCACAAGCAGAGCAGGGCGATGCCCAGGTTCCGGGTACAACACAAGTGTCCGGTTGAGAGCAGGTTTGGCACTCGACATCCTTAACGTAGAAATACACACGATCCATACCGTCTGAGCCAACGTTGAACTCAGCGGTAATTGCCCTACTTGAGTGAGTGGTCGACGGTTTGTTACATCGCTGTAGGATTTATTACACAAGACGTAAGAAAAATCGCGTAATTCAGTGCATAAATGCACAAATTTAGTGCGCGCCGGGGTGAGGGGACCTGATATTCCTGATTTTTCAGAGGCCGGAGAGGGGCCGGGGCGGTTTTGATTGTTGTGCGAGCGTCACCTAATCGGCGTTTCACGGCCAGGGATTGAGCACTTTGCCTGGTCACCAGATTAGGCTTTTGAATCCATTGGATATTCTGTAGCCTTGCGCAGCTTTAGCTTTACCCGTGCTTGATGAACAAAAACACTTCGTCCGGCGGCGCCCGAAGGGCTCCGGAGCCGGTGGTACACTCGACTTTCGCGCTACTGCGCCTGCAGGTCTTGCGAACATGACGCACATTTCCGAACGCCTACTGGTTCAAGCCCACCTCGACGCCAAGCAGCCCAAGGTGCTCAGCGCTGCCGAAGAGGCGAGCCTGCGAACCGCCATTGCCGCCGAGCTCAAGGCTCAGGACGCGGTGCTGGTTGCCCACTTTTATTGCGACCCGGTGATTCAGGCCCTGGCCGAAGAAACCGGTGGCTGTGTTTCCGATTCCCTGGAGATGGCCCGCTTCGGCGCTGCCCACCCGGCCAAGACCGTACTGGTAGCCGGCGTGCGCTTCATGGGCGAGACCGCCAAGATCCTCACGCCGGAAAAACGCATCCTGATGCCGACCCTGGAAGCCACCTGCTCCCTGGACCTGGGTTGCCCTGTGGATGAGTTTTCTGCGTTCTGCGATCAACACCCCGAGCGCACCGTGGTGGTGTATGCCAACACCTCGGCGGCGGTCAAAGCCCGGGCGGATTGGGTGGTGACTTCCAGCTGCGCGCTGGAAATCGTCGAGAGCCTGATGGACAACGGCGAGACCATTATCTGGGGCCCGGACAAGCACCTGGGCACTTACATCCAGCGTCAGACCGGCGCCGATATGCTGTTGTGGGACGGTGCCTGCATCGTCCACGAAGAGTTCAAGTCCAAGCAGCTTGAAGACATGAAAGCGCTGTACCCGGATGCGGCGATCCTTGTGCACCCGGAGTCACCGACCTCGGTGATCGAACTGGCGGACGCAGTGGGCTCCACCAGCCAACTGATCGCCGCTGCGCAACGCTTGCCGAACAAGACTTTTATCGTCGCCACCGACCGCGGTATCTTCTACAAGATGCAGCAGCTGTGCCCGGACAAAGTCTTCGTCGAAGCGCCCACCGCCGGTAACGGCGCAGCCTGCCGCAGTTGCGCGCACTGCCCGTGGATGGCGATGAATACGCTGGAGCGTACGCTGCAGTGTTTGCGTGAGGGCAGCAATGAGATCTTCGTGGAACCGGCGGTGATTCCGCAGGCGGTACGGCCGCTCAAGCGCATGCTCGACTTTACCCAGGCTGCACGGTTGAAACTGGCCGGCAACGCCTGATCTGAGACTGAGCACTGATCAAAATTTGGGAGGCTTGCCTGCGATAGCCATAGGTATCTACACAACGTTGTAGCCTGTAGCAGCCGACGGTAACCACGATGCGAAGCGAGCCGCTCTTGATCTTGATCTGCTTTTGATTTTAGGCGCCCCGTTAAACCACGCTGGCCGGAATTCGACAGGGATTTGGGGGGTAAACCGGCAGGGATGCCGGTTTAGCCGCCCCGCGCCATGGATGGCGCGTGGCGGCGGCCCCCCAAATCACTGGCGGATTACGGGCACACCGAGCCTGGGCGAGGTGCCGAGTGGTGGGGCAAGAGCGTTTTGCTTACTTTTGCGCTGTTCAAAAGTGAGCCGCCGTCAGGGCGGAACCCTAAGCGGCCGTTACCGCAGCAATGAATATGTACCCAATCCAACTGTGTTGACTGCCAGGCCGCCTTGCGAGCAAGCCCGCTCCCACAGTTTTGACCGCGGAGTGTCAGGTAGAGAAGTGTCGGCTGGTAGGCCGCCATCGCAGGCAAGCCAGCTCCCACAGTTGATCTGCGATGCGCTTGAGTTATTTCTTTGGCTTCGGGATCCGCACCAATTGCGTATCCGAATAGATGTCATGCCAGCTGCGCTTGTGTTTATCAAACAACGACCAGATAAACCCCAACCCCACGCACAACCACGACGCTATCGACACCACAAAACGCAACAATGCCTGCCACAGGCTGATCCGTGACCCGTCGGCGTTTTGCACGCGCACGCCCCACACCTGCATGCCTAGGGTTTGTCCCGAATGGGTCCAGAACTTGGCAAAGAACCCAAACAGCACGAACAGCAGCAGAGTCGACAGCAACGGGTCACCGTCCAGCGCGCCGGACTCGGTGAGCGTGCGCATCTTCGCTTCGCCCACGAAGGCGATCCACACCAGCTTGTAGATAAACGCTGTGACGATCAGCAAGGCAGTGCACAACAGGAAATCGTAGAACATCGCTGCCAGGCGGCGGCCCAGGCCAACGGCGGGGAACTCGCCCTGGGGGCTCAAGAGGGGTTTGGACATGGCAGGGCTCTCTGGAGAAAGCACGCAGTTTACGCAATGGCGCCCATAAAAAAGCCCCTGATGTCATATCAGGGGCTTTTTGTCGCAGGAAGGATCAGCCTTCTGCTTGGACTTCGTCAGCCTGCAGGCCTTTCTGGCCTTGAACTGAAACGAAGGTGACCTTCTGGCCTTCCTTCAGGCTCTTGAAACCGTTGCCCTGGATAGCGCGGAAATGCACGAACAGATCCGGGCCGCTTTCAGGCGTGATAAAACCAAAGCCTTTTTCGTCGTTGAACCACTTGACGGTACCGCTCTGACGTCCACCTTTATCCGACATTTTCTTCTTTCCTTTGACGCTAAAAATTAATGACAGCCCCTTTCACACGAAAGAGTACTGGGCTGGGTTGCAGGAAAGTAAGAGACGTCGAACGGGTTGTAGCAAACTACTTGAGCTACTGCCCAGGTCCAGGTTCCAAGCGACCCATGCAAACACAGTGGGCAAACTCTACGCCAACTAATATGAAAAAAACAAGCCCTTGTGCAGGCCCTTGTTTTATTGGGTCTCATGACACTTTGTTGAATGTTCTGATACCGACTTATTCGATAGAGTTATTCACTTGTTATAGGACGTCAGCTATAAAAACGCCTATCGTGAATGCACTGTTTTATGGCGGTTGCGTTACAGTTTAGTGCACGTTAACGCAACCGCGTTACTTATAGAAACAGTCAATCAACCGCGGTAGTAACGTTGCGGAACGAATGGCATTTTACTTACACGTAATGGCACCTTTTTCCCACGTACCATTGCGCAAACTTCGGTATCCAGTGCGACAAATGCGCTGTCCAGATAACCCATCGCCAGAGGGCCGCCCAAGGTTGGGCCAAAGCCGCCGCTGCACACGCTGCCGATCACAGTGCCCTGGGCATCGACGATTTCTGCGCCTTCCCGCACCGGGGTACGCTCCTGCGGCAGCAGGCCTACGCGTTTGCGCGCCACAGCGGTTTGTTGCTGGGTGAAGATGCGGTCGGCGCCGGGGAAGCCGCCGGCCCGCGCACCATCGGCACGCCGGGCCTTGGAGATCGCCCACAGCAGGCTGGCTTCGATCGGCGTGGTGTCGGTGTTCATGTCGTGACCGTACAGGCACAGGCCGGCTTCCAGGCGCAGCGAATCGCGGGCACCCAGGCCGATGGCCTGCACTTCGGTTTCGGCCAACAGGCTGCGGGCCAGGCTCTCGGCATTGGCTGCCGGCACGGAGATTTCAAAGCCGTCTTCACCGGTGTAACCGGAGCGGCTGACGTAGCAGTCCACGCCCAGCAAACGCAGGGTGGCAAATTGCATGAAAGTCATCTGGGTGACTTCAGGGGCCAGGCGCGCCAATACTTTCACGGCCGCCGGGCCTTGCAGGGCCAGCAGGGCGCGTTCTTCGAACAGCGGTTCGATGGTGCATTGGTCGCCGATATGTGTGCGCAGGTGCGCCAGGTCCTGGTCCTTGCAAGCCGCGTTGACCACCAGGAACAGCTCGTCGTTACCCAAGTTGGCGACCATCAGGTCGTCGAGGATGCCGCCTTGCTCATTGGTGAACATCGCATAGCGCTGCATGCCCACCGGCAGGTCGATGATATCGACGGGTACCAGGGTTTCCAGGGCCTTGGCGGCATTTGCGCCGGTGAGGCGAATCTGGCCCATGTGGGACACGTCGAACAACCCGGCCTGTTCACGGGTGTGCAGGTGTTCTTTCATCACGCCCAAGGGGTACTGCACCGGCATGTCGTAGCCGGCGAAGGGCACCATGCGTGCGCCCAGTTCCAGGTGCAGGGCATGCAATGGGGTTTTCAACAGGGTTTCGGTGGACATATTCAGCTCCTGAAAAACGTGCCGACGCGCTTGTGGGCGTCAGCACTCGATAATGTTGACTGCCAAACCGCCGCGGGCGGTTTCCTTGTATTTGCTTTTCATATCGGCGCCGGTCTGGCGCATGGTGCGGATGACCTTGTCGAGGGACACAAAATGCTGGCCGTCGCCACGCAGGGCCATGCGTACGGCATTGATCGCCTTCACCGAGCCCATGGCATTGCGCTCAATGCACGGCACCTGCACCAGCCCGCCAATCGGGTCGCAGGTCAGGCCGAGGTTGTGTTCCATGCCGATCTCGGCGGCGTTTTCCACTTGGGACACGCTGCCGCCCAGCACTTCGCAGAGTGCGCCTGCGGCCATGGAACAGGCCACGCCGACTTCGCCCTGGCACCCGACTTCGGCGCCTGAGATCGAAGCGTTTTCCTTGTACAAAATGCCGATGGCGGCGGCGGTGAGCAAAAAGCGCACCACGCCGTCTTCGTTCGCGCCGGGGATAAAACGCATGTAGTAATGCAGCACGGCGGGAATGATCCCGGCCGCGCCGTTGGTGGGCGCAGTGACGACGCGCCCGCCATTGGCGTTTTCTTCGTTGACTGCCAGCGCATACAGGTTGACCCAATCGAGCACCGACAGCGGGTCGCGCAGCGCCGACTCGGGGTTCTTGCACAACTGCCGGTGCAAGGCCGCTGCCCGGCGCTTGACCTTCAAGCCTCCGGGCAAGATGCCTTCGTTGCGACAGCCGGCATCGACGCAGTCCTGCATGACCTGCCAGATCTTCAACAAACCGCTGCGGGTTTCTGCTTCCGGGCGCCAGGCGCTTTCATTGGTCAGCATCACCTGGCTGATAGACAGGCCATAGGTGGTGCAATGGCCAAGCAAGTCCTTGGCGTGTTTGAACGGGAAGGTCAGGGGCGTGGCGTCTTCGACGATACGGTCGGCGCCCGCCGCGTCTTCATCCACCACGAAACCGCCCCCGACCGAGTAATACTCGCGGCTGCGAATCTGGATACCGGCGGCGTCAAAAGCGCGGAAGATCATGCCGTTGGGATGATAGGCAAGGGGTTTGCGAATCATCGCCAGGTGTTCTTTCTCGTTGAACGCAATGCTGTGTTCGCCGAGCAGGTTGAGGCGCCCGTCGCTGCGCATCTGCGCCAGGCGTGCAGCCACGGTTTCGGTATTCACGGTGTCCGGGTGTTCGCCTTCCAGGCCCAGCAACACGGCCTTGTCGCTGCCGTGGCCTTTGCCGGTGGCGCCCAGCGATCCGTAGAGTTCCACCTTGATGCCGGTGGTGGCCTCCAACAGGTTGTCACGCTTGAGCCCCTCGACGAATCGAGCGGCGGCGCGCATCGGGCCGACGGTGTGGGAACTGGAGGGGCCGATGCCAATCTTGAACAGGTCGAACACGCTAAGGGACATGGTTGTTCTCCGGTTTCTTATTATTTTCTGAAAGCCGACTCGGTCAAATGTGGGAGCGGGCTTGCTCGCGAATGCGGTCTTTCAGATGTTGATTATTTGACTGATCCACCGCATTCGCGAGCAAGCCCGCTCCCACATTTTTGACCGGGTGCATTCTCAGGTTATGCGTAGCTCTCGATCGACGGGCACGCACACACCAGGTTGCGATCACCAAACACGTTGTCGACCCGGCCAACCGGCGGCCAGTACTTGCCTTCGATCAACGACGCCACCGGGTACACCGCTTGTTCACGGCTGTAAGGGTGGCTCCATTCGCCCACCAGTTCCGCTGCCGTGTGCGGCGCGTTCTTGAGCGGGTTGTCGTCTTTGTCCAGGGTGCCGTTTTCTACCGCGCGGATTTCTTCGCGGATGGCGATCATGGCGTCGCAGAAGCGGTCCAGTTCTTCCTTGGATTCACTTTCGGTCGGCTCGATCATCAAGGTGCCGGCCACCGGGAACGACATGGTCGGCGCGTGGAAACCAAAGTCGATCAGGCGCTTGGCCACGTCGTCCACGCTGATGCCGCTGCTGTCTTTCAACGGGCGCAGGTCGAGGATGCATTCGTGGGCCACCAGGCCATTGCTGCCGGTGTACAGCACCGGGTAGTGCTCTTCCAGGCGGCGGGAAATGTAGTTGGCATTCAGGATCGCCAGCTGCGACGCACGCTTGAGGCCGGCGCCGCCCATCATGCTGATATACATCCAGGTGATCGGCAAAATGCTGGCGCTGCCGAACGGCGCGGCGCACACCGCGCCTTCTTTGCGTTCCATGGCTGCGTGGCCGGGCAGGAACGGTGTGAGGTGCGACTTGACGCCAATCGGGCCAACGCCTGGGCCGCCACCACCGTGGGGGATGCAGAAGGTTTTGTGCAGGTTCAGGTGGGACACATCGCCGCCGAACTTGCCTGGCGCGCAGAGGCCGACCATGGCGTTCATGTTGGCGCCGTCGATGTACACCTGGCCGCCGTTGTCGTGAATGATCCCGCAGATTTCGCGGATACCTTCCTCGAACACACCGTGGGTGGACGGGTAGGTGATCATCAGCGCGGCGAGGTGCTCGCGGTGCTCGATGGCCTTGGCGCGCAGGTCTTCGATGTCGACGTTGCCGCGGGCGTCGCAAGCGGTCACCACCACGCGCATGCCGGCCATGTTGGCGGTGGCCGGGTTGGTGCCGTGGGCTGACGACGGGATCAGGCAGATGTCGCGACGTTCTTCGCCACGGCTCTGGTGATAGGCGCGGATGGCCAAGAGGCCTGCGTATTCACCCTGGGAACCGGCGTTCGGCTGCAGGGAGATCGCGTCATAACCGGTGGCCGCGCAGAGCATGGCTTCCAGTTCGCTGGTCAGTTGCTGGTAGCCGGCGCTTTGCGCAGCGGGGGCGAATGGGTGCAGGGCGCCGAACTCGGCCCAGGTCACCGGGATCATTTCGCTGGCGGCGTTGAGCTTCATGGTGCACGAGCCCAGCGGGATCATGGTGCGGTCCAGGGCCAGGTCCTTGTCGGCCAGCTTGCGCAGGTAGCGCATCAGCTCGGTTTCCGAGTGGTAGCGGTTGAACACCGGGTGGCTGAGGATCGGCGACTGGCGCAGCAAAGCGCTCGGCAGGGTGCTGTCGGTGGTGGTAAAGGCCGGCAGGGTTTTGCCGTCGGCGAAGATCGCCCACAAGGCCTGGATATCGGCCTGGGTGGTGGTTTCGTCGACCGACAGGCCAACGCGCTCGCCGTCTACTACACGCAGGTTGATGCGCTGGGCGCGGGCCTTGTCGTGCAGGGCGGCAGTGTGAGCGCCGGTGTGGATTGTCAGGGTGTCGAAGAAATGTGCCTGCTCGACCTTCTGGCCCAGGGCCGTCAAGCCCTTGGCCAGGATCGCGGTCAACTGGTGAATGCGCTGGGCGATCTGGGTCAGGCCTTTGGGGCCGTGGTACACGGCGTACATGCTGGCGATGTTGGCCAGCAGCACTTGGGCGGTGCAGATGTTGCTGGTGGCTTTCTCTCGGCGGATATGCTGCTCGCGGGTCTGCATGGCCAGGCGCAGGGCCGGCTTGCCGAAGCGGTCGACGGAAACGCCGACCAGACGGCCTGGCATGTCGCGCTTGAACGCATCCTTGGTGGAGAAGTACGCCGCGTGCGGGCCACCAAAGCCCAGTGGTACGCCAAAGCGTTGTGCGCTGCCAATGGCGACGTCGGCACCGAATTCGCCCGGCGGCGTCAGCAGGGTCAGGGCCATCAGGTCGGCGGCCACGGCGACCAGTGCGTTGGCGGCGTGGAAGCGTTCGGTCAGTTCGCGGTAGTCGAACACGTCGCCGTTGCTGGCCGGGTATTGCAGCAGGGCGCCGAAGAACGGGCTGACATCGGTCAGTTCGCGCTCATCGCCCACCACCACATCGATACCCAGTGGCTCGGCACGGGTGCGCAGCACGTCGAGGGTTTGTGGGTGGCTGTGCACCGACGCGAAGAACGCGTTGCTGCTTTTGTTCTTGCTCAGGCGCTTGCAGAAGGTCATGGCTTCTGCGGCGGCGGTGGCTTCGTCGAGCAGGGAGGCGTTGGCGATCGGCAGGCCGGTGAGGTCGCTGATCAGGGTCTGGAAGTTCAGCAGGGCTTCCAGGCGGCCTTGGGAAATCTCGGGTTGGTACGGCGTGTAGGCGGTGTACCAGGCCGGGTTTTCCAGCAGGTTGCGCAGGATCGGCGACGGCGTGTGGCAGTTGTAGTAGCCCTGGCCGATGTAGGTCTTGAACAGTTGGTTCTGGCTGGCAATGGCCTTGATCTTGGCCAGGGCTTGGGCTTCGCTCAGGCCGTCTTCCAGGCCGAGTACGCTGGTGCCCTTGATGCTTTCCGGGATCACGCTGGCGCTTAGCGCTTCGAGGGAATCAAACCCCAGGCTGGCGAGCATCTGCTGCTCATCTTCCTGGCGCGGGCCGATGTGGCGGGCGATGAATTCGTTGGCGGTGGTCAGATTAACGGTCATGGCGCGCTCCTCAGGCTTCAGCGTTGGCTTTGATCAGGCGGTCGTACGCATCCTGATCCAACAGCTTAGCCACTGCATCAGCGTCGGCGGGTTTAAAGCGGAAGAACCAGCCTTCGCCCATCGGGTCTTCGTTGACCAGTTCCGGGCTGCCATCGAGCTTGTCGTTGACTTCCAGGACTTCACCGTCCAACGGCATGTACACACCGCTGGCGGCTTTGACCGACTCCACGGTGGAGGCTTCGGCGCCCTTTTCGTAAGCCTGCAACTCCGGCAGTTGCACGAAAACCACATCACCCAGCGCGTTTTGCGCAAACGCGGTGATACCTACGGTGACGCTGCCATCGGCTTCGGCGCGCAGCCATTCGTGATCTTCAGTGAAACGCAACTCGCTCATGGAAACTCCTCAGGGCCAGAATCGTCTGGTGGACGGGATTGGAATAATGGGGAGTTGCTTAGCAATATCGCGGCCAATGTTATTAAATCGTTATAGATCAACGGGTTAATAAATTTCGCGAGAAGGTTGGCTGAGTACGCTGTAGCGATTTCGCTACAGTCCGGCGCGTGAAAAAAAGCCTATGCGGATCAAAGCCTTGCATGGCGCGCAAAAAACAGGGTTGTAGCGATATCGTTACGCTGTAGCGCTTTCAGTACACGGAATGTCGTTCTCAGGCCAAAACTGTAATGCGCCCCACTGTAGGAGCGAGCTTGCTCGCGAAGATCGTCAACGATGACGCGGGCAGCCTGGATGAACCTGACGCCCTTGGGTTTTTCGCGAGCAAGCTCGCTCCTACAGTGGATAAAGCATGGCTTAGGGTTTGTTGGGAATGCCGTACTTGCGCAGGCGGTGGGCGATAGCCGTGTGGGAGGTTTGCAAGCGGCTGGCCAGTTGGCGGGTCGAGGGGTAGCGGCTGTAGAGACTTTCCAGCAGGCTGCGCTCGAAATCTTCCACGGCCTGTTCCAGGCTGTCGACTTCACCATCGTTCTGGCGCGCCACGGAGGTGCCGGCGATGTCCAGGTCGCCGATGTCCACCAGGCTGCTTTCGCAGATGGCGGCAGCGCGGAAGATCACGTTTTGCAACTGCCGCACGTTGCCCGGCCAGTGGTTGCCCAGCAGGGCAGGATAGGTACCCGGTGCCAGGCGGCAGACCGGGCGCTGGATCTGCGCGCAGGCTTGCTGCATGAAGTAACGCGCCAGCAGGAGGATGTCCTGGCCGCGTTCACGCAAGGGCGGCACGGCGACATTGAGCACGTTGAGGCGGTAGAACAGGTCTTCGCGAAAGGTGCCTTCGCTGACCATTTTTTCCAGGTCGCGGTGGGTGGCGCTGAGGATGCGCACATTGACCTTCACTTCGCGGTCGCCACCCACGCGGCGAAAGCTGCCGTCATTCAGAAAGCGCAGCAGCTTGGCTTGCAGGTACGGCGACATTTCACCGATCCCATCGAGGAACACCGTGCCCTGGTTGGCCAGCTCCATGAGCCCCGGTTTGCCACCGCGTTGCGCGCCGGTAAAGGCGCCGGGCGCATAGCCGAACAATTCGCTTTCGGCGAGGTTTTCCGGCAGTGCCGCGCAGTTCAGTGCCAGGAACGGCGCACTGTGACGCGTGCTGATGGCGTGGCAGGCGCGGGCCACCAGCTCTTTGCCGGTACCGGTTTCGCCCTGGATCAGCAGCGGTGCATCCAGCGCGGCCACCCGTTGCGCCCGCGCCTTGAGCGTGCGGATCGCCGGGGACTCGCCCAGCAGTGCATCAAAGCCTTCGGCATGGTCATGGTGCAGCGCCGACAGTTGTTCGCCGATGCGGTTGGGCTGGTAAAGGGTGAGCAGGGCGCCGGCGTCGGTGATTGGCGTGGCGCCCAACAGCAGGGTCTGGCCGTTCACGCTGATCTCGCGCAACGGCAATCGAAAGCCCTGCTCCAGCAGGGTCTCCAGCAAGGCCGCGTCATCGAACAGCTCGGCGATGCTTTCGCCGGCCGGTTCACGCCCGTACAAGGCGATCAACGCCGGGTTGGCCAGCAGGATTTTGCCGGCGCTGTCCAGGGCCAGTACCGGGTCGGTCATGGCCGCCAGCAGGGCGTCGAGTTGCAAGTGGCGGCGCTGGCCCGGAAGAATGTCGACCACCTTTACCGCTTGCACGCCGTGCACGCTGAACAACGCGTCGCGCAGCTCTTCGAGCACGTCGGCGCTGAGGGTTGGCGCGTCGATATAGACGTTGGGCGGCACCATCTCCACCGCATCCAGATTGAGATTGCGCCCACCGAGCAAGGCCAGGACTTCCTGGGTGATGCCGACGCGGTCGATGAAGCTGACGTGGATACGCATGGGGCGATTGGCAATTCTGAAGAGCAGAGGCGGCAAGTATGCCTTGGAGCGAGTGGAGATCAAAATGTGGGAGCGGGCTTGCTCGCGAATGCGGTGGGTCAGTCAGCAGATTATTGACTGTTCCACCGCATTCGCGAGCAAGCCCGCTCCCACAGGGGGTTTGCGGTGTTTTTATTCCAGGTGTTCGGGTTTGACCGGGTCGCCGGATTTCATCCCCAACTGCTGGCGCACATCCTCAAACATCAGATCGTAATGCTTGTGCTGTGAACCGACGCTGCTATGGGTCTTGGGAATGCCGTATTTTTCGACAATCTTGGTCACATTGCTGGCGAAGTTGTAGGCCTGGTCCTTGGGCAGGAAAAAGGTCTCTTTCATGGCCTTGCCCTGGATGCTGCCATGCAGGGTGAACTGCATGCCTTTGCCTTCGCGGTCATCCGTGACCACTTCATAGTCCAGGCACAGGTCGTAGCTGACATCGTCCTTGTTCAGCGCGTGTCGCTCGATATGCAGGTGGCCGGGTTCAAAGATAGCCATAGGCGTTTCTCCTCAACTTCACAGGTAGGTGATGCCAGGTTTGGCCGTGCTGATGCGCGTGCCGGCGCTGCCCTGGACGATGGCTTCGATGTCCGAGAGTGAACCGATCACCGCGGTTTTGCCAGTCTGGCGAGCGAACTCGCAGGCGGCCTGGACCTTGGGGCCCATGGAGCCGGCGGCGAAGCCGAGTTTTTCCATGTCGTCCGGGTGGGCTTGGCCGATGGCCTTCTGGGTGGGCTTGCCGAAGTCGATAAAGGCGGCGTTGACGTCGGTGGCGATCACCAGCAAATCGGCCTCCAGTTGCGTGGCCAGCAAGGAGGAGCACAGGTCTTTGTCGATTACGGCTTCAATGCCGCGCAGCTTGCCATCTTCGCCATACATCGTCGGGATGCCGCCACCACCGGCGCAGATCACGATGGCTTTTTTCTCCAGCAGCCATTTGATCGGGCGGATTTCGAAGATGCGTTTGGGGCGCGGGCTGGCGACCACGCGGCGGTATTTGTCGCCGTCGGGCGCGATGGCCCAGCCTTTTTCGGCGGCGAGTTTCTCGGCTTCGGCTTTGGCGTACACCGGGCCGATGGGCTTGGTGGGGTTCTGGAAGGCCGGGTCCTTGGCGTCCACTTCCACTTGGGTGAGCAGGGTGGCGAATGGCACTTCAAAGTCCAGCAGGTTGCCCAGTTCCTGTTCGATGATGTAGCCGATCATGCCCTCGGTCTCGGCGCCCAGCACGTCCAGCGGGTAAGGCGAGACGCTGGTGTAGGCCGCTGCCTGCAATGACAGCAGGCCGACTTGCGGGCCATTGCCGTGGGCGATCACCAGTTCGTTGCCGGGGTGGATCTTGGCGATCTGTTCGGTGGCGATACGGATGTTGGCCCGTTGATTGTCTGCGGTCATGGGTTCACCACGACGCAGGAGGGCGTTGCCGCCCAGGGCTACGACGATGCGCATATAAATGTCCTTCTAGAAGCTCTATGTAGCGAACACAGAACCAAATGTGGGAGCGGGCTTGCTCGCGAAAGCGGTAGATCAGTGACTACACGTGTTGACTGGCACACCGCTTTCGCGAGCAAGCCCGCTCCCACAGTTTTGATCATTTTCCGACAGTGAGAGCGGTGTTGAGGGTTTAGATATCTGCCAACGCCGACACCAGGATCGCCTTGATGGTATGCATGCGGTTTTCCGCTTGCTCGAAGGCGATATTGGCCGGCGACTCGAACACCTCTTCGGTCACTTCCACACCATTGGCCAGGTGCGGATAGCGCGCTGCGATGTCCTTGCCGACCTTGGTTTCACTGTTGTGGAACGCCGGCAGGCAATGCATGAATTTCACCCGAGGGTTGCCCGAGGCTTTCATCATCTTGGCGTTGACCTGGTACGGCAGCAGTTGCTCGATGCGCTCGTCCCACGCTTCCACCGGTTCGCCCATGGACACCCAGATATCGGTGTGGATGAAGTCCACGCCCTTCACGGCTTCTTTCGGGTCTTCGGTGATGGTGATGCGTGCGCCGCTTTCCTCGGCAAAGGCCTGGCACTCTTTGATGAAATCTTCATGGGGCCACAGCGCTTTCGGCGCGCCGATGCGCACGTCCATGCCGAGCTTGGCGCCGATCATCAGCAGCGAGTTGCCCATGTTGTAGCGGGCGTCCCCCAGGTACGCGTAGCTGATGTCATGCAGCGGCTTGTCGCTGTGTTCGCGCATGGTCAGGGTGTCGGCGATCATCTGGGTCGGGTGGAATTCGGCGGTGAGGCCGTTGAACACCGGCACGCCCGCGAACTTGGCCAGTTCTTCGACGATTTCCTGTTCAAAGCCACGGTATTCAATGGCATCGAACATCCGGCCCAGTACGCGGGCGGTGTCTTTCATGCTTTCTTTGTGGCCGATCTGCGACGACACCGGGTCGATATAGGTGACGTGGGCGCCTTGGTCATGAGCCGCGACTTCAAAGGCACAACGGGTGCGGGTCGAGGTTTTTTCGAAGATCAGCGCGATGTTCTTGCCCTGCAGGTGCGGACGCTCGGTGCCGGTGTATTTGGCGCGTTTGAGGTCGCGGGACAGGTCCAGCAGGTAATGCAGCTCGCGGGTGGTGTGGTGCATCAGCGACAGCAGGCTGCGGTTGCGCATATTGAAAGCCATGATGGAATCTCCTTAGTAGTCGATAGGGTCGCGGATGATCGGGCAGGTCATGCAGTGGCCGCCGCCACGGCCACGGCCGAGTTCACCGGCGCTGATGGTGATCACTTCCACACCGGCCTTGCGCAGTAAGGTGTTGGTGTAGGTGTTGCGGTCGTAGCCAATCACCACGCCCGGTTCCACGGCCACCACGTTGTTGCCGTCATCCCATTGCTCGCGTTCGGCGGCGAAGCTGTTGCCGCCGGTCTCGACCACGCGCAGGGCCTTGAGGTTGAGGGCTGCGGCCACGGTTTCGAGGAAGTTGGTTTTCTCGCGCTGGATGTCGATGCCGTGGGGCTTGCTCTCGTCAGGGCGCAGAGTGAACGGCACGATCTGATTGACCACTTCGGGGAAGACGGTGACCAGGTCGCGGTCGCAGAAGCTGAACACGGTGTCCAGGTGCATCGCCGCACGGGATTTGGGCAGGCCGGCAACGATGACGCGTTCCACGGCTTTGTTCTGGAACAGGTTGCGCGCCAGTTGGCCGATGGCCTGGTGGGATGAGCGTTCGCCCATGCCGATCAACACCACGCCGTTGCCAATCGGCATCACGTCGCCGCCTTCGAGCGTCGCGGCGCCATGTTCCTGGTCGGGGTCGCCGTACCAGATCTGGAAGTCCGCGTTGGTGAACTCAGGGTGGAATTTATAGATGGCGCTGGTCAGCAGGGTTTCCTGACGTCGCGCCGGCCAGTACATCGGGTTGAGCGTCACGCCGCCGTAGATCCAGCAGGTGGTGTCGCGAGTGAACTGGGTGTTGGGCAGCGGCGGCAGGATGAAACTGGCGTGGCCGAGAAAATCGCGGAACATCTCGATGGTCTTGCCACCGAAGCTGCTCGGCAGGTCGTCGGCCGATACGCCCCCAATCAGGTATTCGCTGATTTTGCGCGGCTCCAGGCTGCGCAGCCACGAGCCGACTTCGTCGACCAGGCCCAGGCCTACGGTGTTGGCGGTGATCTTGCGCTCCAGGATCCAGTCCAGCGCTTCGGGGTTGGCGACGATGTCGGTGAGCAGGTTGTGCATTTCCAGCACATCAATGTCCCGCTCGCGCATCTTGGTGACGAAGTCGAAGTGGTCGCGCTTGGCCTGGGCCACCCACAGCACGTCATCGAACAGCAGTTCGTCGCAGTTGTTGGGGGTCAGCCGCTGGTGGGCCAAACCTGGGGAGCACACCATGACTTTGCGCAGTTTGCCGGCTTCGGAATGTACGCCGTACTTCACTTTTTCCGTGGTCATTACAGATCCTCCAGTGAACAACAATTACAGGGTCAGGAAGCCGTCGTAGAGCCCATAGGCCGCCACCAGGGCGCCAATGACCACTGCGGCGAAAATCAGCTTCTCGACGGGGGTGAAAATCGGTTTGCCCAGTTCACGCTTGGCCTTGGCGAACAGGATCGCGCCGGGGGCGTAGAGCAGGGCGGAGAGCAGCAGGTATTTGGTGCCGCCGGCATACAGCAGCCAGATCGCATAGATCAGGGCGATGGCGCCGATGAACAGGTCTTTCTTGCGCTCTTTGAGGGCGTTCTCGTAGGTCTCGCCGCGCACCGCCAGCAGCAGGGCATAGGCCGCCGACCACAGGTAAGGCACCAGAATCATCGAGGTGGCGAGGTAGATCAGCGACAGGTAAGTGCTGGCGGAAAACAGCGTGATCACCAGGAATATCTGCACCATTGCGTTGGTCAGCCACAGCGCGTTGACCGGCACATGGTTGGCGTTTTCCTTGCGCAGGAACTCCGGCATGGTGTGGTCTTTGGCGGCGGCGAACATGATCTCCGCACACAGCAGCACCCAGGACAGCAGCGCGCCGAGCAGCGAGATGATCAAGCCCACGCTGATCAGCACCGCGCCCCAGTGGCCCACCACATGCTCCAGCACGGCGGCCATCGATGGGTTCTGCAGCTTGGCCAGTTCCGGTTGGGTCATGATCCCCAGGGACAGCACGTTGACCAGCATCAGGAACAGCAGCACGGTGATAAAGCCGATCACGGTGGCTTTGCCCACGTCGCTGCGTTTTTCGGCACGGGACGAGAAGATGCTCGCGCCTTCGATGCCGATAAATACCCACACGGTGACCAGCATCATGTTGCGCACCTGGTTCATCACGCTGCCCAGGTCAGGGTTTTTCACGCCCCAGATGTCAGCGGTGAAAATGTCCAGCTTGAACGCGAACAGCGCGATGAGCACGAACAGCAGCAGCGGCACCACCTTGGCGACGGTGGTCACCAGGTTGATGAACGCGGCTTCCTTGATCCCGCGCAGCACCAGGAAATGCACGGCCCACAACAGCACTGACGCAGCGATCACCGCCGTAGGCGTATTGCCTTCGCCAAAGACCGGGAAGAAATAACCCAGGGTGCTGAACAGCAAGACGAAGTAGCCGACGTTGCCCAGCCAGGCGCTGATCCAGTAACCCCAGGCAGATGAAAAGCCCATGTAGTCGCCGAAACCGGCCTTGGCGTAGGCGTATACCCCGCCGTCGAGATCAGGCTTGCGGTTGGCGAGGGTCTGGAACACGAAGGCGAGGGTCAACATACCGATGGCGGTAATCACCCAGCCAATCAACACCGCACCGACATCGGCGCTGGCGGCCATGTTTTGTGGCAATGAAAAGATGCCGCCGCCAATCATCGAGCCGACGACAAGTGCGACCAGGGCGCCTAATCGAAGTTTTCCGGGAGTTTCAGACATTGCATGACTCCAATGCAGGAGAAGAGAGACCACAGAATAATTCCGTGCGCTAATCAAACAGCTGACTCAGATCACGTCATTGGCACATTCCATTGTGAATTAACGACTTAGGGTGAGATTTTGCGGGCGAAGAAATCCCGCAAAGGCGCTTGCTAGAGCGTTATCTGCTTTGTGGTTAATCATTTGGTCGAGGGCATGGGTGTTGACGCTAGTTCTTATTTGCGGATGTGCAAATTTTTTGTACGTTGTTTGACTATCGCTTCATAATTGACGTATTTAAATTCTAAATAAGCCTAAACTTCGTGCCTTTACATATCCTTATGTTATGACAACGTCATTAATCTGAATTACGTGTGTGCGCAGTTGTCGCCCAACCGTTTATTTTGAGGAACCTGCATGTCCCAACCCGCCCAGAAACTTCGGCTCAGTGCCCTGATCGCCCTGGTGGTGGGCTCGATGATTGGCGGTGGGATTTTTTCATTGCCGCAGAACATGGCCGCCCGTGCCGAGGTGGGCGCCATACTGATCGGCTGGGCAATCACCGCTATCGGCATGCTGACCTTGGCCTTTGTGTTCCAGACGTTGGCGAACCGTAAGCCCGAACTGGATTCCGGGGTGTATGCGTACGCCAAGGCAGGGTTCGGCGACTACATGGGTTTTTCGTCCGCCTGGGGTTACTGGATCAGTGCGTGGATGGGCAACGTCGGTTATTTCGTCTTGTTGTTCAGCACCCTCGGCTACTTTTTTCCGGCGTTCGGCCAGGGCAATACCCCGCTGGCCATTGGCTGCGCGTCGCTGTTGCTGTGGGCCGTGCATTTTCTGGTGATGCGCGGCATCAAAGAGGCGGCGTTTATCAACCAGGTGACGACGGTGGCGAAGATTGTGCCGCTGCTGATGTTTATCGTGATCGCTGCGGTTGCATTCAAGGCGGATATCTTCACCCGCGATATCTGGGGCCTGGGCAACCCGCAGATGGGCAGCGTGGTCGAGCAGGTGCGCCACATGATGCTGGTCACGGTGTTTGTCTTTATCGGCATCGAAGGCGCCAGTGTTTACTCGGCACGGGCACAGAAACGCTCGGACGTGGGGCGCGCCACAGTGATTGGCTTCGTGGGCGTGCTGGCCTTGCTGGTGCTGGTGAACGTGCTGTCCCTGGGCATCATGAGCCAGCCGGAGCTGGCGCAGTTGCAGAACCCGTCCCTGGCCGGTGTGTTGGAGCATGTCGTCGGGCCTTGGGGCGCGGTATTGATCAGTATCGGCCTGGCGGTTTCGCTGCTCGGGGCGTTGCTCTCCTGGGCCTTGCTGTGCGCGGAAATCCTCTATGCCACCGCTCAGGACAAGACCATGCCGGCGTTCCTGAAGAAGGAAAACGCCAATCAGGTGCCGGTCAATGCCTTATGGCTGACCAACGTGATGATCCAGGCATTCCTGGTGATCACGCTGTTTTCAGCCAGCACCTACACCACCCTGATCTACCTGGCGTCGTCGATGATCCTGGTGCCTTACCTGTGGTCGGCGGCCTATGCGGTGCTGTTGAGCGCGCGCGGCGAAACCTATGCCGGCTGGCAGCGCCGGCGCATGAAAGATCTGCTGGTGGGGCTGATTGCCCTCGGTTACGCGATCTGGCTGCTGTATGCGGGGGGCTTGAAGTACTTGCTGCTGTCGGCGCTTTTGTACGCACCGGGCGTGATCCTGTTTGCCCTGGCCAAGCGCGAGCAGGGCCAACCCTTGTTTACCACCGTGGAAAAAGGCATTTTCAGCGGCGTGATCGCGGGCGCCGGGTTGGCCGCGTATGGGCTGTATAGCGGGGTATTGTCACTGTGAGGTTGGCGTATCAACCGCCCTACGACTGGGCGGCGATGCTGGGGTTTTTATCGGTGCGAGCGATTACCGGCTTGGAAACCGTGGTCGCTGGCGTGTATCGACGCAGCATCAGTGTGGCAGGGATACATGGCTGGATCAGTGTCGAACCGGGGGCGGGAGACTGGCTGGAGGTGACGGTCGACTTTCCCGAGCCTGGCGCCATGCCTGAGATCGAGCGGCGCTTGCGCAGGATGTTTGATCTGGATGTCGTGCCTGAGGTGATCAACGCGCAATTGTCGCAAGACCCCCTGATGGCGCAACTGGTTGCGGCCCGCCCTGGCCTGCGGTTGCCTGGCACCTGGGATGGGTTGGAACTGGCGATTCGTGCAGTGCTGGGCCAGCAGATCACCGTGGTGGCGGCGATTCGTCTGGCGGGCAAGCTGGTGGCGCAGTATGGCCAGGCGCTGCAAACCCCGCACGCTGGTATCACTCACCTGTTTCCGACACCTGAAGTGCTGGCGGCGGCGGACCTGGCTACCCTGGGCATGCCCAAGGCGCGGGGGCGTACCTTGTCCGGTGTGGCCCAGGCGCTGTTGGATGATCCTCAGCTTTTCCAGCCCAAGGCCAGCCTCAAGGACGGCGTGGCACGGCTGGTGGCGTTGCCGGGGATCGGAGAGTGGACCGCGCAGTACATCGCCATGCGCCAGTTGCGCGAGGCGGATGCGTTTGCGACGGGGGACATCGGGCTGATCAATGCTTTGGCGGCTTTGGAAGGTGGGCCGGTGTCGGCCCGGCAGTTATTGGCGCGGGCCGAGGCTTGGCGGCCGTTGAGGGCGTATGCGGCGCAGCATTTGTGGACGTCGTTGAACCGCAATGATTAGCGGCGCCTGTCTAGGCCTCTTCGCGAGCAAGCCCGCTCCCACATTTTGATCGCATTTCAAAGCATTTACTCGGTCAAGTGTGGGAGCGGGCTTGCTCGCGAAAGCGGACGTGAAGTCACCACTGAGGCCGGTGCGAGCCCAGTTCCACCGCCGGCAAATCCCACTGCAACGGCGTGCCACTGATGCTCAGTGGCGCGAGTAGCCGATGGGCCTGGCCCCAGGCTGTCTGCTCCACGACCAGGCCTTGGTCATTAATGTCTTCCTCGCGCAATGCCGCTTGCTGTGCCACTGGCCCGGCCTCCACCAGTAACTTCGCCGTACGCGCCAACGACAAACGCGCCGACCCGCCGCGTCCGGAGTCCAGGCGCTCGGTCAACGCCCGGATCGCACTGGCGGCCATCAAGTAGCCGGTGGCGTGATCCAGCGCTTGTACCGGTAGCGGCAGTGGTTTATCCGTCTGTTTCCAGGCCATGCCGGCCTCGGCAATCCCGCTGCTCATCTGCACCAGGCTGTCAAAGCCACGACGATTACGCCATGGGCCGTTCCAACCGTAGGCGTTTAGGCTGACGTCGATCAGGCCGGGGGCGATGTGTTGCCGTTCGCCAAGGGTATAACCCAGTTGTTCCAGGGCATCGGCGCGGTAACCGTGGAACAGGATGTCGGCGTCCTTGAGCAACGCTTCGAACACCTGCCGGCCTTCCTGGCTCTTTAGGTCAAGGCGGGCGCAGCGTTTGCCCAGGGTCATTTCCGGGACCACGCCAGGTTCGTTCCAGGTGGGCGAGTCGATGCGCAGTACGTCGGCGCCCAAGCCCGCGAGGAAACGACTGGCCACCGGGCCGGCTAGCACCCGGGTCAAATCCAGCACCTTGATGCCGGCCAGTGGGCGCGCTGCGGAACCAAGCCAGGGTTTGTCGATGCCGGGTTCGAAGACCTGGCGTTGGATCAACGCCTCGGCGTTCACTGCCAAGCCTTGAGGATGCTGCTGCCAGGCTTGCCAGCTACGCATCTGCGCCGCACAACCGCCCGCATCGACAATCGCCTGTTCCAGTTCGGCGGCTTTCCAGGTTGCGACTTTGCTCGCCATGGCTGCGCGATCAGCGGCAGGCCCCAGTACCCGCTCGGCCGCTGCACGATGATGGGGCGCGTTGGTGTGCAAGCGAATCCAGCCATCGGCGCTGGCGTAGTCACCCGCTACCGGGTCCCACAAAGGCGGCACTTGCCAACCCACGGGGCGAATCGACGAGGAGAACCACAACGAGGCCAGGCGCCGATCCACGCTGACGCTGGGCAGGCGCCCGGTTTGTTGCTCAATCAACTGCGCGACGGCCTGGCCAGCGGCGCCGATGCTGGCGGCCGCCAGGTCAGTCACGGCAAAGGTCGAAGGCAGGGCGCCGGCCTGGGTCTGGGGCAATGGGGCGTGCGGTAAAGCGAGCGCGGCTTGGATGGGAGTCAGCAGGTCAGTCATCAAAGGCCCTCCGTAAGAGAAGGGCCACTATAGAAGATCATCCCACCGGTGTGGCAACCCCAGGGATCAAGGGCAGTTCGATGCTGGCGATAAAACCGCCCTCGGGATGGTTGGCCAGGATCAGGTTGCCGCCATGGCGTTCGGCGGCGCGACGGGCGATGGCCAGGCCCAGGCCATGGCCTTGGGCGGTTTGGCCTGGCGCACGGTAGAACGGCTCGCCCAATTGGCTCAGGTGCTCGGCTTCAACGCCGGGGCCGTGGTCGCGTACGCTGATCAGAATGCGCCCGCCTTGATGCTGGGCCTGCAATTCAATCGGCTCGCCCACCGGGTTGAAGCGCTGGGCATTGCGCAGCAGGTTGTCCACGGCGCGTTCGATCATGGTCGGCCAGCCTTTGAGCTGCAGATCATTGGCAGTCGTCAGTTGCACCACTTGCTCGGGGGCACTGAGTTGGGCGTCCTTTTGCAGCGTTTTAAGCAACGGGTTGAGGTCGATGTCTTCGGCGCTGGCGTTGTCGGCGTCGACCCGTGCCAATACCAAAATTTCGCTGATCAAGGCTTCCAGGCGATCGCATTCGCGAGTCAGGCGCGGCCAGAGTTTTTCCCGTTCTTCGGGGCTGGCGCGTTCGGCCAGGGCCAGGGCGATACGCAAGCGCGCCAGGGGCGAGCGCAGTTCGTGGGAGACGTCGCGCAGCAACTGGCGCTGGCTGCCGATCAGGCTTTGCAAGCGCGCGCCCATGCGGTTGAAGTCGTTGGCCAGCACGCCGAACTCGTCACGCCGGTTGGCCAGTTGCGCCAGGCTGTTCTGTTGATAGGTGGTTTGCCCCAGGTCATGCACCGCCCCGCGCAGACCGCTGAGCGGGCGGGTAATGGACAGGGTCACCAGCAGGCTGAACAGGGTCAGTACCACCAGGGTAATCGCCAATGCACTGAGCGGCCACAGCAGGCTGCTGCGGTGCCAGGCGTCCAGCTCCGGGTGAGGAATACGGTAAATCAGCAGATAGGTATCGCCGGTTTTGGCGCTGGTGTACTCGGCGGTCAGGCGCCGCCAGGGCAGGTGGCCGTCCTGGCTGTCGTTCTGGCGGGCTTCGAACGCGGCGGCGCGGCGCGGGAAGGTGCCGCGCACCACCGGGTCGCCGCTTTCGTTAAGCACTTGCACGTCGATGTGGTACTGGCGTTTGCGCTGCTGCAACAAGTCCTGGGCGGCATCTTCGCCCTGGGTTTCGTAGAGCTGCGTCCACTCCTGGGCCAGGTTGTTGAGACCAGGGTGGCGGCTGAGAATCCAGGCGTCCTGGTTGAGCATGTGCCCAAGCAGGATCGATAAACCGGCCACCAGGGCGATGGCCAGCCAGAAACTCGCCAGAATACGCCAGAACAATGAACGCACAGGAAACCCTCAAACAGGAAAAGCCCAGCGGCGTGAACCACTGGGCTGGGGGTGAAGCTAGGCCATTATTGCGCTTTTTGCGCTTGCTGGGCTTTCCAGGCCTGGAACTCTTTCCATTCGGCGCGGCGCTCGGCTTGCTTCTTGACGATATCGTCGTACTTCTTCTGCTGGTCGGGCTTGAGCACGGCACGGATATCGGCCTGGGTTTTCTGCTTGCCGGCGGCGATTTCGTCCTGCATCGCCTTCTGGTCAGCGGCCGGGAGTTTGTCCAGGTACTTTTGGGTCAGGTCTTTGCGGGCGTGCCATTGGTCACCCATCAGCTTGCGGATCTGTTCACGCTGTTCCTTGCTCAAGTCCAGCTGGCTGAACGGGCCGCCTTTGCCACGCGGACCGTGTTCACCGTGGCCTGGGCCACCCATCATGCGGCTTTCAGGCCCACCCATCGGGCCTGGGCCTTCCGGCATTGCCATGGCAACGGTGGGCAGGGCAGTGGCGAACATCAAAGCGATAAGGGTCTTGCGCATGGTGATTCTCCTGTCTCTATTCCGGTGAGTCCGGATGTGAGTAGGTTACGCAGAGCAAGGTCAGCGGCGGTCAGGGGAGGGTAAAGCTTCGGTAAAGACGGGTTTGATAGGAACTGACAAAACCCTTGAGGCTGATGAGAACAATGGTGGGGAGTTGGCTTGCCTGCGATAGCCATAGGTATCTACACAACTGTGCAGTTCGCCGCAGCCGCTGGTAACCACGATGCGAAGCGAGTCGCTCTTGATCTTGATCTGCTTTTGATCTTAGGCGCCCCGTCAAACCACGCTGGCCGGAATTCGACAGGGATTTGGGGGGTAAACCGGCAGGGATGCCGGTTTAGCCGCCCCGCGCCATGGATGGCGCGTGGCGGCGGCCCCCCAAATCACTGGCGGATTACGGGCACACCGAGCCTAAGCGAGGTGCCGAGTGGTGGGGCAAGAGCGTTTTGCTTACTTTTGCGCTGTTCAAAAGTGAGCCGCCGTCAGGGCGGAACCCTAAGTGGCCGTTACCTAAATAACGGATATGTACTCAGTCTGATCTCAGATCCCGGTCGGCTGTCAGGCCGCCTTCGCAGGCAAGCCAGCTCCCACATTTGAATCGCGGCGCGTTAGTTAGATCGGCGCCGGCTGTCAGGCCGTCACGGGAGCAAGCTCCCTCGCCACAGGTTCAGCGTCGCACCACAGTTGTGTAGATACCTATGCTGCGATAGCGGTGTGTCAGTCACGTTTATGCTAACTGGCCCACCGCTATCGCAGGCAAGCCAGCTCCCACAGGGTTGAGTGTGGTGTTTAGAGGCTGTAGTAATAGCCACGACTGCGCAACGCCACGATCCGTGGCCGGCCATCGGGGTGTGGGCCGATCTTTTTGCGCAGGTTGCTGACGTGCATGTCCAGGCTGCGGTCATACAGGGTCAGCTTGCGGCCCAGGGCGATCTGCGCCAGTTCCTGTTTGTCCAGGGGCTCGCCGGGTTGGCGCAGCAGGGCTTCGAGCAGGCGGCTTTCGGAGACGGTAAGGGCGAACTCTTGTTCATCGATGCTGACCACACCGCGCACCGGGCTGAAGCACAGGTCGCCCAGTTCCAGCTGGGTGGACACCGCGGCGGGGTGGCTGCGGCGTAATACGGCACGTAGGCGCGCCGTCAGCTCGCGGGGGTCGCAGGGCTTGGCCAGGTAGTCGTCGGCGCCCAGTTCCAGGCCGAGGATGCGGTCCAGGGGTTCGCCCCGGGCCGAGAGCATCAGCACCGGCAGCTCCGGGTGGTCGTTGCGCAATTGCTTGAGCAGCTCCAGGCCGCTGCCGTCGGGCAGCATCACGTCGAGCACAACGGCCGCAGGCGCACTGTCGGCCAAGGCTTTACGGGCGCTCAAGCCGTCGTGGCAGGCGCGCACCTGGAAACCTTCCTGGCTCAACCAACTGGTCAGCAGCTCACAGAGCTCCTGGTCATCATCTATCAGTAACAGCTCGCTCATGACTCACTCAATTTAGCCATTGTCGGCGGCGAAGGCCCCACCGGTGACGCCGTGAGCCATTATGAGTACGCCGATACGATTAGGTTCGACGCAGCCGGGCTTAAGGCAAGACTTGCTTGAACGGCTTGATCACCACATCGGCGTAGACGCCTGCTGCAACGTAAGGGTCTGCCTTGGCCCAGGCCTCGGCGTCGGCCAGGGAGGCGAACTCGGCCACGATCAGGCTGCCGGTGAACCCGGCGTCGCCCGGGTCATTGCTGTCGACGGCCGGGTGCGGGCCGGCCAGTACGATGCGGCCTTCAGCTTGCAGCTGTTTGAGGCGCTCGACATGGGCCGGGCGTACGCTCAGGCGTTTTTCCAGGGAGTTGGCAACGTCGGTGGCAATGATGGCGTAGAGCATGTCAGTCCTCGGTTTTTGGTGTGGTAGCTGCGGTGTCATGCAGGTGACGCGACAGGTAGATACCCTGGCCGATCAAAAACAATACGGTCATGCCCAGGCTGCCGAACACTTTGAAGTCGACCCAGTAGTCCTGGAAGGTAAACGCCACGAACAGGTTGGCGGCGCCGCAGAACAGGAAAAACACGATCCAGGCCACGTTCAGGCGTACCCACACCGGCTCCGGCAAGGTCAGCGCATGGCCCATGATCCGCTTGATCAGCAGGCGGTCACCAATGAAGTGGCTGCCGATGAACACCAGGGCGAACAGCCAGTTCACCACCGGGGCTTTCCATTTAAGGAAGGTTTCGCTGTGGAAAGCCAGGGTCAGGCCGCCGAAGACCAGGCAGGCGATAAGGGTGAGCCATTGGCTTTTTTCCAGCTTGCGCTGGGAGATGAAGATGGCGCCGTAGACCACGATGGAGCTGACGATCAGTACGGCAGTGGCACTGTAGATGCCCCCGAACGATAGCTCGTGGCCGGCGATTTCGATGACCCTGGGGTCGAGTTTGGTAACGATGAAAAACAGCAACAGCGGGATGAAGTCGATGAATTGTTTCACAGTAAGAGCCAGAAGCTGGATGTGGCGGCATAATAACAAACATCCTTGGTTGCGATAGCGCCAGCTGACTTGAGGTTACACACTCCCGTGAATGTTGATTTGCACTGCCACAGCACGGCCTCCGACGGCGCCCTGGCGCCCGCGGTACTGGTTGCGCGTGCGTTTGAAAAAGGCGTGCGAGTCCTGGCATTGACCGACCACGACACCCTCGAAGGCCTCGATGAAGCCCGCCAGGCCGCGCAGTCCCTGGGCATGCAGCTGGTCAATGGCGTGGAATTGTCCTGCACCTGGGGCGGCGCCACCATCCATGTGCTGGGCTACGGTTTTGATCAAAAGGCCCCACCCTTGGTGGCGGCGATTGCCCAATTGCACGATGGCCGCTGGCTGCGGTCCGAAGAAATAAGCCGCAAGCTCAGCCTTAAAGGCATGCCGGGTGCCCTCGACGGTGCCCGTGCTATCCAGCAAGAGCTGGGCGACAGCGGCAACGCACCGGCCCGTCCGCACTTTGCCGACTGGATGGTGCGTGAAGGCTATGTGAAGGATCGTGCCGAAGCCTTTCGCAAATGGCTGGGCGCCGGCAAGTTGGGCGACGTGAAGCTGCATTGGCCGACCCTGGAAGACACTGTCCAGACCCTGCGGGCCTCCGGGGCCTGGGTCAGCCTGGCGCATCCCTGGCATTACGATTTCACCCGCAGCAAGCGCCGCAAGCTGATCAGCCACTATATTGGAGCGGGTGGCCACGCCATCGAGGTGGTCAACGGGCATCAACCCGCCGAACAGGTCGGCAGCCTGGCGATCCTTGCCCGCGAATTTGGTCTGCTGGTCAGTGCCGGCAGTGACTTTCATGGCCCAGGCGGCTGGTCCGAGATTGGCGAGTATCGCCAGGTTCCGCAAGATCTGCCGCTGTTGTGGGGGCGATTCAAGCATGACCCCATTATTGCCACCGTCTGAACAGGTAGAGTACGTGAGCCAATTCTTCCAGATTCATCCGGAAAACCCTCAGGCGCGCCTGATCAAGCAGGCCGTGGAGATCATCCGTGCCGGTGGGGTAGTGATCTACCCGACGGATTCTTCATACGCCATTGGCTGCCAGATCGGCGACAAGGGCGCGGTCGAGCGGGTAAGACGCCTGCGCCAGCTGGACGACAAGCACAACTTTGCGCTGATCTGCAGCGACTTGTCCCAGCTCGGGCTGTTCGCCAAGGTCGACACCGGCACGTTCCGCCTGCTCAAGGCCCACACGCCGGGGCCCTACACGTTCATTCTCAACGCCACCCGCGAAGTGCCGCGCCTGTTGCTGCACCCCAAGAAGCGCACCATCGGCCTGCGCGTGCCGGAACACCCGATTGCCCTGGCGCTGCTGGCCGAGTTGGGCGAACCGCTGATGAGCGTGTCGTTGATCCTGCCCGGCGAAACCGAGCCGTTGTACGACCCTTACGAAATGCGCCGATTGCTGGAAAAACACGTCGACCTGATCATCGACGGCGGCTACGGCGGCAATAAGGCCTCCACGGTGATCAACCTGGCCGACGGTGAGCCAGAAGTGGTGCGTGTGGGTTGTGGCGACCCGGCTCCGTTCATGGTCGAGGCCTGAATGTCGGCCGTGGAAACCGCTGATCCCCAGGCCGGCGCCCAGCAGGAACTGCCGTTTGCCATGGTGTACGGCCAGGCGGTCATGGAAATGCCCCTGGACTTGTACATCCCGCCGGACGCCCTCGAGGTATTCCTTGAAGCCTTCGAAGGCCCGCTGGACTTGCTGCTGTACCTGATCCGCAAGCAGAACATCAATATCCTCGATATCCCGGTGGCAGAAATCACCCGCCAGTACATGGGCTATGTCGAGCTGATGCAGTCGGTGCGCCTGGAACTGGCCGCCGAGTACTTGGTGATGGCGGCCATGCTTGCCGAGATCAAGTCGCGCATGCTGTTGCCGCGCTCGGAGACGGTGGAAGCCGAAGAGGATGACCCACGCGCCGAGCTGATCCGCCGCCTGCAGGAGTACGAACGCTTCAAGGCTGCCGCCGAAGGCATCGACGGCCTGAGCCGTGTGGGCCGTGATGTGGTGGTGCCCAAGCTCGACGCCCCCGAGGCACGCGCGCGCAAATTGCTGCCAGACGTGAGCCTGGAAGAATTGCTGATGTCCATGGCCGAGGTGCTACGCCGTGGCGATATGTTTGAGAGCCACCAGGTCAGCCGTGAAGCGCTGTCTACCCGCGAGCGCATGAGCGATGTGCTGGAGCGCCTCAAGGGCGGTGGGTTTGTGCCCTTTGTCGAGTTGTTCACCGCCGAAGAAGGGCGCCTGGGCGTGGTGGTGACCTTTATGGCGATCCTTGAGCTGGTCAAGGAGTCCTTGGTCGAGCTGGTACAGAATGAGCCTTTTGCGGCTATCCACGTGCGGGCGCGAGCCGAATAACGAGCTGAATCGATGAATCTGACTGAACCCCGCGAACTGGCCCCTTTGCTGGAGGCCTTTCTCCTGGCCTCGGGTAAACCGCAATCTTTGGAGCGCCTGTTCGAGCTTTTTGAAGAAGCCGAACGCCCGGAGCCGCCGGTCTTCAAGAAGGCCTTGGAGATCCTGCGCAAGTCCTGCGAGGGCCGTGCCTTTGAACTGCGCGAAGTGGCGTCGGGTTACCGCCTGCAGATCCGTGAGAAGTTTTCGCCGTGGGTCGGGCGGTTGTGGGAAGAGCGCCCGCAGCGCTATTCCCGGGCGATGCTGGAGACCATGGCGCTGATCGCCTATCGCCAGCCCATCACCCGCGGCGAGATCGAAGACGTGCGTGGCGTGGCGGTGAACAGCCATATCGTCAAGACCCTGCTGGAGCGCGAGTGGATCCGCATCGTCGGCTACCGCGACGTGCCGGGCAAGCCGGCCATGTTCGCCACCACCAAGGTGTTCCTCGATCACTTCAACCTGAAAAACCTCGACGATCTGCCGCCCCTGGCCGAACTGCGGGAAATGGAAGCCGAGCCGGTGCTCGACTTCGACGACGCGCCGGTGCCGCAAAGCCTGCAGGAACTGGCCGACGCCAGCGCCGAGCCGGAGGAGCCCAAGGACGAGACCAGTTTCCATACGCTGTTGCTGGAACTGGACGACATGGAGCAGGGGATCAAGACCGACTTCGACGATTTGCTGCGTGATGGTGCTGCAGAGCCGCAAACCCAGGTGAACGTTGAATCCGAGCCAGAGGTCCAAACCGAGGAAGATATTCTCGGCGTGGCCGAGGCCCGGGAGAAACTCCTGGCCGCCGTCGCCGCTCTTGAACAGCCGTCCCTGAGCGACGAAGAAGACGAAGCCCGGGCGCTGGCCGAGGCCATCGAAAACGAACGCCGCCAACTCGAAGACTGACCCGGTATTTCCAAACACCGCAATACCCCATGTGGGAGCGGGCTTGCTCGCGAATGCGGTGTATCAGCTTGCAGATGCATTGGTTGAACTACTGCATTCGCGAGCAAGCCCGCTCCCACATTTAATCAGCGTCGCCTGGGGAAATGTATGAGTTCGACCAAAGACCCGTGCATCAGCATCTGCAAATTCAACGACGACATCTGCGTCGGCTGTGGCCGCAGCAAGCGTGAAATCCGTGCCTGGAAGAAACTCGACAAAGCCGACAAGCGCACGGTTCTGGCCGAAGCCGAGCTGCGATTGCTGGCCCTGGGGGCCACCGGTCGGCGGAAAAGCAAATGAGCTGGGCGTTATCGGCTAGTCTGTGATGCGCAACACGCGCCATGCGCGTATGATTCGCGACCCCTTGCCGACCTATTCGGCCAAGGCCCCGCTTTCAATACCCTCAGGCCACGCCTGAATCGACCCACCGGGAGGTGCTTACGATGAATGACCAAGACCAGAAAGACCAGGAAATCGGCCCAGCAGGCGAAAAACTGCAAAAGGTGCTGGCGCGTATCGGCGTGGGCTCGCGCCGCGACGTGGAAGCCTGGATCACCCAGAAGCGCATCAAGGTCAACGGCGTCGAGGCCACCCTCGGCCAGCGCGTCGACCTGCACGATGCAATCACCATTGATGGCAAGGTCATCAAGCGTGAAGAGGCCGCCGAATCGGTGCGCCGCGTGATCATGTACAACAAGCCCGACGGCGAGATCTGCACCCGTGACGACCCCGAAGGCCGTCCGACCGTGTTCGACAAGATGCCCAAGCCTAAAGAAGGCCGCTGGATCAACATCGGCCGCCTGGACATCAACACCACCGGCTTGCTGATGTTCACCACTGACGGTGAGTTGGCCAACCGCCTGATGCACCCGTCCTACGAGATGGACCGTGAATACGCCGTGCGTGTACGTGGTGAAGTCGATGACGAGATGATCGAACGCCTCAAGGCGGGCGTGGTGCTGGAAGACGGCCCGGCCAAGTTCACCGACATCAAGCAGGCGCCGGGTGGCGAAGGTTTCAACCACTGGTACCACTGCGTGGTGATGGAAGGCCGTAACCGTGAAGTGCGTCGTCTGTGGGAATCCCAGGGGCTGGTGGTCAGCCGCCTCAAGCGCGTACGTTTCGGCCCGGTGTTCCTGAACTCCGACCTGCCGATGGGCCGCTGGCGCGAAATGAGCCAGTACGAAGTCGATATCCTCAGCGCCGAAGTGGGCCTGACGCCGGTTGCCATGCCGCAGATGAACGCCAAGAGCAAAGACAAGCTTGAGCGTATGCAGCGTAAATCGTCGCGCCCAGTGCCGCGTACCGAACGTGTTGCCCGCACCCTGCGCCCTGCGCTGGATGCACCGGCCACCGGCGGTCGTATCTCGCGTCAGCCGCACATTGAAGGCGAGCGCCGCCCTACCGCGCCAGCGCGTCAGGAAGGTGAGCGTGCGCCACGTACGCCACGCCCTGCGCCGGCGGGTGGTCGCAGCAACCGTGGTGAATCGGATCGCCCGGCCGACAACGCCAGCACCAAGCGTCCAGCCAAGCCAGCGGCGAACAAGCGCCCTGGCCCGAAACTGGTCGCGGACGAGCCGTCGGGCAAGCGCCGTGGCGCACCGGCCGGTTCCGGCCAGCGCCCTGGTTTTGGTCGCAAGAAGCCGCAGTGATGCGTTAAACGCTGCACAAAAACGCCAACCTTAGGGTTGGCGTTTTTTTATCTCAACTGTGGTAACCCAATTCAATGTGGGAGCGGGCTTGCTCGCGAAGGCGGTGTATCAGTTGACGCATGCATCGGTCTCTTATACACATCT